>JAVEUY010000006.1:0-22424 GCA_034005315.1 Ignavibacteriaceae bacterium
GCCCAATTTGTTGCAGTTTAGATATTTCGCTTCCTTGATTAGAAAGTTTGCAAATGGTAAACACATTCGGGTTGTCCCAACCTTCTTGTAATGCCCAAATGGAGAAAATGAAACGTGTTGGACTTTCAAAAGAAAGTAGTTTCTTTTTGTCTTTCAGAATTTCGTCAACTCCTGCTTTTACTTTTTCGTCTGCGTTTCCTTTATCACCTGAAAAATATCCTTTGTGAACTTGCAAATGGTTATCGCTGTCAAAGTCGTTTTGCAAGAACTTATAATACTCGCTTGATTGGTCGAGTTTGCTAATTATTTCGCTGTATTGCTTTTTGTATTCTTCTTCAAATATATTTTTGATTTTAGGATTGTCGCCACGGAATAAACTGGTGTCGCTTTCCATAAAAAACAAGGTGAGTGCTTTTACGCCTTGCTCAAACAATCCCTTTTCCTTTTCAAAATGAATTTTGATTGTTTCCTTAATCATTGCCCGTAATGATTCATCTGATAAGGAATAGTCAACCTTTTCAATGGTGTCGTCAGCTAAAACAATTGTGTCCTTGTTTATTTTCTTTATGCTCTTTCCGTTGAAAACCGATCCAACGCCTAATTCACGTCTTGCAATAATTCCGTTCGTTAATGTGCTTACAATGGCTTTGTTAACCGTTCCAACTTTTTCTATTCCAATGAGTGTATCTGTGTTCTCAACTACGTCTTGCGTGTAAACCACTATTTTCTTTACCAAACTTTGTCTGAAAGAAGAAATGCTGTCTAACACATACGCCACGTTTGAAAGAACTAAACTGTCTTTCTTTTTTGGGTATGTTGCCCCAAAACGCAAAAAGTAATTTTCAAAGCCGTCAAAATAGGTTTTAAAAGCGTTACCCTCAAAACGGTGTGGCTCGTCCATTATCACGATTGGATTTAGTCGTTTCAAACATTCCAAATATGATTTGGGCGGTTCCTGATTATTTATAAATAATTCGGGTGTGTTAATGTCTTTTTCTAAAGGTCGGTTTAAGATATTGTCTTTGTGGCTGAATGAGCTTGGAGTCATCACCAAAACCGACAAATGCGAAGTGCCGATAAAATGTTTTACCGCAGAAAGATTTCCTCCTTCATAAACAAAAGTTTCAATTTCCTTTTCTCTTTCGTTGGCGTAAAAGCTCTTAAAGTAAATTTTGGTGTCTTCTAAGTTTGTTTTTGTTCCCTCTCTGATTGGAACTGTTGGAATAAGAACAATAAACTTTTTGTAGCCGAAATTTTTACTTAGTTCAAAAATGGTTTTTATAAACGTGAACGTTTTTCCCGTACCCGTTTCCATCATTATGTCAATATTTTTAGTGTCTTGTACCGGAAAATTATATTTATGCTTTTTATGGTGTGCAGTCAAAACCTCACCAAAATTCACTTTTTGGCGAAGGCTTTCAAAAAGACTTACAATGTTTGTAACACAGTCCTCCTGATAGCTTTGTATTTCATATTGAAACTGTTTTGATTCCGTTTTTGTCGTCATTTATTACTTAAATTTTCCAATTGTCAAAGTAAAATTTAATACCTTTGTCTGCCTGTTAGCTTTCATTTATTAAATTATGCGGGAGTAAATACAAATTGTTTTTAGCCCTTGAGAAAGCAACATAAAGTTTATTTTTTGTTGTCGCAGGTAGTTCTTGTAATTTTCCTTTTTTGTATTTATCAAGTATTGTTTTGTTCAGCACTACGCATACATCAAAATATTTATCTTCCCCTTTGCTTTCACCCCAATTTCTTGAAAAACAATCATACTTATAATGCTCTTTGTAAAAGAGTTTCACTATGTCGCTATTAGAAATAATTTCACTTGCTTCTTCTTTGCTGTCAATATATTTTACAGTTGTTTCATCTTCTCTATGTGATTCGATATTGATATCCAAATTATCTGCAATGAATTTACAGACGGTTGGACTACACCGAAAACTTTTAGATAATGTTGTTGTATCGGGTTTCACTCCCATATTTGTAAATTCTTTCGTGTATTTTTCAAAATCTTCGTGAAGATTTTTATTTACATTTCCGTCTCTACTTGTGTCAAATGTGTGTTGAAAGAAGTCGCCAACGTAAATTAGTTTAACATTAGCTTTGCTTATTTCTTTAAGTAAATTAAAATCGTTTGCTCCCAAATCTTGAATTTCGTCTATGAACAAATGATTAAAATATTTTGAAATTCTATCGATAACGCTTTTGTATTCTTCAGTTACCAATAAAAGCTTTGAAATCCTTGCACTATAAACTCTATTAAATTTGTCAATATAATATTCTCGTTTGTTGCTTTTTGCAAATTTATTTTTGTTTGGTTCATAGTTTATTCCTTTCGTTCCACATTTATCATTTAAGAATGGTTTGAAACAAAAACCGTAAAGGAAAGAGTAATAGGATAAAAGTTTAATATTGGTAGGAAAGTAGCCAAATTTCTTAATAATTCCCATTCTTAAATTGTGCACATTGTTATTGGTATATGTTACTAACAAAAACTTGTCAGTTTCATTTAACTGGTTTATCAAGTGAGTTGTCTTCCCAGAACCAGCAACAGCAAACATTACCTGCTTATCCATTCAATTGCATCTTTAATGTATTGTGGTACGGTCAAATCACTTGCTTTTTTGTCAAGTAATTGAAAAGCAACTTCTGCTTTATTTTTCAGCATATATTCTTGAACAGTCAATGTTTTTCTTCCTCCTGCAAACAAATCATCGCAAATTGATTTATTCGTATTGTAAACTGAAATTTCAAAAGTGGACACACTGTTATCTATTTCAGAAAAAACTTTGATGTTTGGGAAACTACTATAATCGGAAAAATTGTCAATACATTTAGTTTGAAAATCGCCATCATTATCTCTGATAACGGCTGTTCTAATATCTAATGTTTTGGCAATTTCTAAATAACGGTTGAAACTTGTACCGTTAACGGAAATAATATGAATATCTGACGTTTCTAATGTTGTTGATTTTGTAATTTGAAAAAATGCTTCCATAAGCAAAAATTCGGCATCGCCTTCAACAAGAATTACTTTTTTAGAGAGAACAAATTCAAGAATATTGTTGTCAGGTGCTTTTATGAAAAATTTTGCAGTTTCTTTATCAATATTTTTTAAAAGAGTCGGCTCATTACTATTACTATTCAGTAAAATTGAATTACGTAGATTAAGACGGCTACTAATTAAGTTACTATGTGTAGAAATAATTATTTGTTTCTTTTCTGAACCTTCAATTTCTCTAATCAACTTTTTCATATTGATATGGCTAAGATGATTTTCGGGTTCTTCAATCAAAACAACATCTAAGTTTTCTACTACTTTACTTAAAGCAAATTTTGTCTTAATGAAACACTGAATACCTTTTCCTTTGTTTTCAATGCTAATGTTGTTTTCTGTAAGTGTTAAATCTGTTTCTAAATTTGCTTTTGAATTATTCCTTATTGAAAAGTCGTAGTCGGGGACTGTTGCATTTAGGTCCGCAAGAACTACATTTTTAAATTTCTCTTTATGTTTTCTGTATTCGTTTTGATGTTTGTTCTTTACCAAAGATTCTGCATAAGAATTATACATATCTTTTACATATTCTTTTATAGCATATTCGCTACTGATTTGACTATTATCAACAAGAATGTGTCTTAAATATTTTTTGTAACCAGAATATGCTTCGCCCGCAAATGTTGCGAATTTTATGCTGTAAAACTCATAAGGAAAAACAGGTTCGGTTTGTGATAAAATTGCTTTAATCTCTTCACTGAAATCGTCATTTGGAACAATTCCAAGTTTCAAACCGTGAAGAACTATTTCATCAGAGTTATTTTTACCTTCAAGTTCAAAATTGCTTAAATCATTAAAATATGCTTCAATGAATAAGGTTGGCAAATTCTCAATTTTTTTGTCTGATGCTAGGAAAGTAGCTATTGCGCTAGAGTTGAAAATATTTTCAAGCCCGATTGTTTCAATTTTACTTCTACTTCCACTCAGAATAATGTTTATGGCTTCAATTATGCTACTTTTTCCCGATTCGTTGTCGCCAACAAGAATATTTATATTTTCGTCAAATTCAACAGAGAAAGTTTTAAATCGTCTAAAGTTCTTGAGTTTTATTTTAGTTATGTTTCCCATAATTTCTTTTGATGTTACACGGTCATTTTAACATTGACTCAACTATTTATCTCCCATAATAATAAATATAATTTTCTAATTATAATATCTAAGCACAACAACAATTATTTATTTTGTTTTAAATAACTTAGATACTGCTCTTATTTAAATTATTAAACTTTGTTATACTCTTTCACTATCTCATCAAAATCATAACCTGCTCTGCCGAGAGAATTTTTAGCTGCTCTTAATGCAAAATCTGCTGTGTTGTGAGGATGAACAGGTACTTCAGTTGTATTTTTTAATTGTTCCAGTAAAGATTCAGTTTCGCTTTCCGTTAACTTTTCGCAAGCATCATACATTCCGCCTTCTTCCTCTTCCAGGATGTCGTGTTTTTCCATTACGTGACGAATTACTTTTATAACATCCGGAGTCGGCGGAACAACCATTAACGCTGTAAGTGCACCGTGATCTAATCGCAGTTTTGCCTGCAATGGTAAAGGAACATTATCATTTGCTTTTTGTGCAGCAGGAAAAAGTACTTTCTCTTCCATCTTAATATGTTTTAATAATCCGGTGCGAAACTGATGATAAAGATCTGTCTGAACATCATTTGGATTTTCAGTTGCTTTTTCAAATAATAATTCAATTCGTCTGTGATCGTTAGTAAAAAAATTATAAATTGGTTTGTTCATTTTCTTTTAAATATGTTTTAATAATTTTTATTGTAAACTATTATTTTCTTTTTGGAATTATTTAATTGCTGTCAGACAAATCCAAAACATGAATATGTTGAAAAATATCTATTTATTTGTAAGTTGCAGAGTTAGATAATAAAACATCGGTTATAAACTATTCTTTTTAACAATAAAACACAAAAGTAATTAATATGAGTTATTCAAAAGCAAAATCAGTAAAAGAGCTTTCAGTTAACGGAAAAAAATATAATTACAGTTCATTGAAAGACCTTAAAGAAGGGGATGTAAATCATTTACCATTCAGCATTCGCATTCTTTTGGAAAATGTACTTAGAAATTATGATGGATTTAGTATTACAGATGAACACGTAGAAACACTGTTAAAATGGGCTCCCGAAGCAGTTGATAAAGATATTCCCTTTATGCCTGCACGAATTTTAATGCAGGATTTTACCGGCGTTCCTGCTGTTGTGGATATGGCTTCTTTACGTTCTGAGTTTGTAAGACACGGTAAAGACGGACAGAAAATTAATCCTGCAATACCTGTTGATCTGGTGATTGATCATTCGGTTCAGGTAGATTATTTTGGAACCGATTATGCCTATGATAAAAATGTTGAACTGGAATTTGAAAGAAACAAAGAACGTTATGAACTTTTAAAATGGGCACAGAAAGGATTAAACAACTTTACTGTTGTTCCTCCCGGAATGGGAATATGTCATCAGGTTAATCTGGAATATCTTGCAAGCGGAGTTACAAACAGAGATGGCTGGCTTTTTCCTGATACATTGGTCGGTACTGATTCACATACACCAATGGTTAACGGAATCGGAGTAATAGCATGGGGAGTAGGCGGAATTGAAGCTGAAGCAGCTATGCTCGGTCAACCGATTTTTTTTACTTGTCCGCAGGTTGTTGGTTTGAAACTTACAGGAAAAATTCCTGATCAATGTACCGCAACTGATTTAGTGCTTTCTATTGCAAGACTTCTCCGTGATACCGGAGTGGTTGGAAAATTTGTTGAAGTTTTTGGCGATGGATTAGAAAATTTGACAGTTACCGATCGTGCTACAATTTCAAATATGTCTCCTGAGTTTGGCTGCACAGTAACTTATTTTCCGATTGATAACCGCACTTTGGAATATATGCGTTCCACTAACCGTACAGAAGAGCAGATAAAAATTGTTGAAAATTATTGTAAGGAAAATCTTCTTTGGAGAACCGGAAAAGAAAATATAAAATATTCTTCAATTGTTGAATTGGATTTATCTACATTGGAACCAACAGTCTCCGGTCCAAAACGTCCGCAGGATAAAATATTTGTTAAAGATTTAGGTAAAAAATTTACAGAAGTTCTGAAAAATGAATTCAGCCGTGAATATCAGCCTAAAGATAACAGAGAAGAATTTGCAATGTTGATAGAAGGCGGTTCAGGTACTGAGTTTACATTCGGTAAAGTTCCGATCAGCGGAAAAACACGTTCACAAGTAATTCTCGATGGCAGTCATCTGCACTCGGTAAGAATAAAACAATCAAATAAAGAATTTGTTTTAAGTGATGGAAGTATTGTAATTGCAGCGATAACAAGCTGTACTAATACATCTAATCCTGCTGTAATGGTTGGAGCCGGACTGCTTGCCCGAAATGCAATTGAAAAAGGATTGAGAACAAAGTCCTGGGTAAAAACTTCTTTAGCCCCGGGTTCTAAAGTTGTTACAAAATATTTAGAGCGTTCAGGATTAAATGTTGATCTTGAAGCTTTGAGATTTCACACCGTTGGTTATGGCTGCACTTCATGTATTGGCAACTCAGGTCCGCTTCCGCCGTCAATTGCTACTGCTGTGGATAAAGGTGAATTGATTGTTGCTTCAGTTCTTTCAGGAAACAGGAACTTTGAGGCAAGAGTTCATCCGCAGGTTAAAATGAATTTCTTAATGTCCCCGATGCTTGTGGTTGCTTATGCTCTTGCCGGAAGAGTAGATATAGATTTAATAAACGATCCGATAGATTATGATCCGAATGGTCAGCCGGTTTATCTTAAAGATATTTGGCCTTCAAGGGATGAAATTCAAAAGACTATTAATGATTGTATGAAGCAAGATGATTTTCAGGAAGTGTATAATGTTATTTTTGATGGTTCAGATGATTGGAAAAATTTAGTAGTAAATCTTGATCAGAATTTTGAGTGGAATCCAAATTCTACTTACATAAAAGAAGCTCCGTTTTTTGAAAATCTGAAAGCAGCTCCTGATCCTGTTACAGATATAAAAGATGCAAGAGTTCTTCTTTATTTAGGAGATTCTGTAACTACCGATCATATTTCACCTGCCGGATCTTTTAAAGAGACTTCTGCATCAGGTGCTTATCTTATCAGCAACGGTATTGCAAAGGAAGATTTTAATTCTTATGGTTCAAGAAGAGGAAATCACGAGGTGATGATGCGCGGTACTTTTGCCAATGTAAGAATTAAAAATAAAATTGCAGATAAAGAAGGCGGCTTCAGCCGTTATTTTCCAACAGGTGAAGTGAAAAATGTTTTTGATACGGCAATGCAGTACAAAAAAGATGATACTCCTTTAGTTATTCTTGCAGGCAAAGAATATGGCTCGGGTTCTTCACGAGATTGGGCTGCAAAAGGAACTTTCCTTTTAGGAGTGAAAGCAGTTATTGCAGAAAGCTTCGAACGGATACACAGAAGCAATCTTGTAGGAATGGGAGTTGCACCTTTGGTATTTACAGATGGTCAGAATGCTGCCTCGTTAGGTTTAGATGGTTCTGAAACTTTTAGTATTACCGGGCTGGCAGATAATCTTGCACCGCATAAAATACTGGATGTAAAAGCTGTTCACTCAAACGGTAAAGAAAGTAAATTTAAAGTTGAAGCGAGATTAGATTCTGCTATTGAAATAGAATACTTTAAGAATCAGGGGATTCTGCAGTATGTACTCAGACAATATTTGAAAAACAATTAGGTCTTTTAACAGCCACGAATACGCGGTTTATTTTGTCGTGTATTCGCGGCTGAAACTTTTAATAAAACAATATCAGTTCACAATCATTTAATAAGATTGTTTTTTTCTTTTGCATACAGCTCTATAGCTTCGTTAACAATTCTATATGCTTCTTCTTTTCCAATAAACTGTTCTACTACGACCTGCTTATGTTCAAGTTTTTTATAGTCTTCAAAAAATCTTCTTAATTCTATAACCGTATGCGGTGGTAATTCAGAAATATCATTTATATAATTAACAGCCATATCATTATTTGCGACAGCAATTATTTTATCATCCTGCTCATTATCATCAAGCATATGCATTACACCAATAACTTTTGATTCGATTATACATAATGGGTCAACATCAATTGAACATATTACCAGGATGTCTAATGGATCTTTATCATCACAATAAGTTTGCGGGATGAAGCCATAATTTGCCGGATAATGAACAGATGAATACAGAACCCGGTCCAATCTTAATAAACCGCTTTTTTTATCCAGCTCATATTTTCCTTTTGATCCTTTTGGAATTTCTATTATTCCGTTTACTGTTAAAGGTACGTCTTTACCGGGGCTTACATTATGCCAGGGATTAAATGATTGCATATTCATATTCATTACTTCATTAAATAAACAGCAGTTGAACTAAAATAAATATCGGCAATAAGATGATAATTGAAAACTTAAACATATAGCTGAAAAAATCAGGCATATTAATATTATTTTCTTCTGCAACAGCCTTTACCATAAAGTTTGGTCCGTTACCGATATAAGTCATTGCTCCAAAGAATACAGATGCAGTTGAAATTCCTTTTAAAAGAATTTCAGGAATGCCGGCAACCAATGTTCCATCTGTAATTCCAAGTCCTAGTGCAAGCGAGTGAAATGTTACTGCAGTGGGAGTATTATCCAAAAAGCTGCTTAATAATCCTGTGTAATAATAAAACTGTTCAACTGATTGAATGCCAAGATGTTTTGCGTTTATTTCAAGATAAAGTAAAGCGGGTACCATTGTAACAAAGATTCCGAGAAATAAATAAGCAACTTCCTGGATCGGATGCCATGTAAAATTATTTGATGTCCGTAAAAGTTTTGGTGTAAATAACATAGACAGATAAGCCATCAAAAGAATAAATGCCTCACGAATAAATTTGAAATAAGGATTAATGTTGATGAATGAAAAATATTGCTCATTGATAAAAGCAACAGCAAGAACAACTCCGGCTAAGAAAATAAAATTTCTTTTCCCTTCAATCTTAATGGGACGGACATCAGTTTTATCACTTGTTATTGCTGATTCAGGTTCCTTTTTATAATAATAAGTATCGACAAAAAAGTAAACTATAAGTAATAATAGGTTGGTAATAAGCCATTCGGGTACTAAATGGAAAAACCATGTAAACGGTGCTCCCCGTAAATACATCATAAACAATGGCGGATCTCCGAGCGGAGTTAACAGCCCGCCGCAGTTGGCAACAATACCAATAAAAAATAAAATTGTGTGAACCTTGAAAGTTCTTTCTTTATTCGTTTGAATAACCGGACGAATCAACAGCATAGCAGCACCGGTTGTTCCCATAAACGAAGCAAGTACAGCACCTATTCCTAAAAATAATGTATTTATTTTCGGCTTAGCTTCAATATCACCGGTTAAAAGGATTCCGCCTGTTATTGTAAACAATGCACCAAGTAAAATTAAAAACGGAACATAATCGAATATTATTGCATGTTCAAGCTCGTGTGTAAATCCATTAAGCAGCAAATAGATTAAAACAGGTATGCTTAATATAATTGCGACTATAAGTTTATTCCGGTTTTTTTCCCAAAAGTGATTCCAGAATAAAGGAAAAAGAGCGATTGATAAAAGCATTAAAACAAAAGGTAAAATACTTAACAATGGGATTTCGATATTTGAAGCGTGTTCCATAATATTCTTTCGAGAGAATTAATAATTGAAAATTCAGGCGTTAACTTAAAAAAAAATAATTAAAAATTATTCCGGGTTATCACAAATTCAGACAGTTCTAAAAATTTAACCTGCTTTGATAAGCCTCTTCAAATCAGTATTTTTAGCCTCAAAATTTCTCAAAAACGAAAATTATTAAGAAAACATATTATGCGATTAAGTAAATATTTTGTTCCGACCCTTAAAGAAGTTCCAAATGACGCAGTAGTAGCCAGTCATATTTTGATGTTAAGATCAGGAATGGTCAGAATGCTTTCTGCAGGGATTTATTCTTTTCTGCCATTAGGATATCGTGTTATAAAAAAAATATCTGAAATTATCCGTGAAGAAATGGATGCAATTGACGGACAGGAATTTCATCTGCCTGCACTAAACCCAAAAGAAATCTGGGAAGAGACAGATCGTGTTACTGCTTTTGGTGATATAATGTTTCATATAAAAAACCGTGAATTTGTTTTAGCCCCTACTCACGAAGAAATTATGACTTTTCATGCACGTAATGTTGTTAAATCTTATAAAGATATGCCGCAAATATGGTATCAGATACAAACAAAATTCAGAAACGAACCAAGACCAAGAAGCGGAGTTATCCGCGGCAGACAATTTTTGATGAAAGATGCTTATAGTTTTGATACAAGCTGGGAAGGATTGGATAAATCTTATGAATTGCACGATAAGGCTTACAGAAAAATATTCGATCGTTGTGGTTTAAATTATTTTGTTGTTGGTGCATCAAGCGGTGCTATGGGCGGAACAGGTTCAGAAGAGTTTATGGTTAAATCACCTGCAGGAGAAGATACTGTTGCTCACTGCCAACATTGTGGTTATGCTGCAAATGTGGAAGTTGCTGTATCAAGAGTTGAAGGTGTGGAAAGACAAAACGAAAGCAAAACTATTTATGAAATATCAACTCCAAATGTTAAAAGTATTGATGAGCTTTGTGAATTCTTAAAAATTGATGAAACACAATGTGCTAAATCCAGAGTTTACATTCATGATGAAAAACCGGTGCTGATTTTAATGCTCGGTAATGATGAAGTAAATGAAACTAAATTAGAAAAAGTTCTCGGCGGTGCAGTTCGCCCTGCTCATCCGGAAGAGTTAAAAGAAGTATCCGGTGCTGATGCCGGTTCAATTGGTCCGGTTGGTTTTAATGGAAAAATAATTGCTGATAATCGTTTGAGAGATGCAAACAATATGTTCAGCGGTGCAAACAAAGATGATTATCATATCGGTGGAATTGATTTTAAACGCGACATTCCGAATGTTGAATATGCTGATTTCAGAATAGTAAAATCAGGAGAAGGTTGTCCGAATTGTGAAAAACATCTTGAAGTTTTTCCCGCAATTGAACTCGGACATATATTTAAACTCGGGACTAAATATTCAGATTCAATGAAAGCATTTTTTACTGATGAAAAAGGCGAAGAACATCCTATTATTATGGGAAGTTACGGAATTGGTGTTGAGCGTGTTATGGCTTGTGCTATCGAACAGAATCACGATGCAAATGGAATTATCTGGGATAAAACAATCGCACCTTTTCAAGTCCATTTAATAGGATTAAATTTGAAGAAGCAGGAAATAGTTGATACTTGTGAAAAAATCTATAGTGATCTTAACAATGCAGGGATAGAAGTTCTTTTTGATGATCGTGATGTAACGGCAGGATTTAAATTTAATGATGCCGATCTTCTTGGTATGCCAATTCAGGTTGTAATCGGCGAAAAGAAACTTAAAGAAAACAAATGCGAAGTAAAGATAAGAAAAACGGGTAAACGGTTTGATGTTGAGTTTAGCGGGTTACAAATAAAAATTAAAGAATTATTGCAGTAGTCATATTCATCAATCTTTTTACAGATAGTTAAATGAATAATAAATGGAATGAAGAAGAAATAAAAATTCTTAAAAAGCTTTATCCTAAAGGCGGAGCAAAACCTATTGCTAAAAAATTAGGAAGGTCACCTGCATCAGTGATGACTAAAGCAGCAAAGCTTGGGATTAAATATAAAGGAAGACGGTACTGGGCGAAGTGGGAAGACAATTATATGAGAAGACATTATGACGATAGAAAAAACAAATCTATTGCAAAAACTCTTAAACGATCCGTTCACGCAGTCCTTGGAAGAGCCAGATTTCTTAATCTCCGTGGAGTAAAAGCAAAAGCATGGTCTGAAAAAGAAATAGATATTTTAAAGCAAATGTATCCTTCCAGAAAATACCCGCTTAAAGAAATTTCTCAAATAATAAACAGAACACCTTACGCCATTCTTTTAAAAGCACAAACATTAGGAATAAACAGACCGGCTCACGATCATGAATGGACAAAGGAGGAACGAAATTATCTGATTAAAAATTATAAAACCAAAACTTACAAAGAAATTGCTGAAGATCTTGGACTAACTCACAGCTCAGTTTCACATTATGCAAACAGAGCAGGTTTAAAACAGCGCATTAAAGGGCGGCCCTGGACTAATGAGGAATTTCAATACATTAAAGATAATTACAAAAAAATACCTACCAGAGAAATTGCCAAACATTTAAACAGATCGGTTGATGCAATTATTAATAGTGCAGGACCGCTTGGAATAAGTGCCGGAATGCCGCGCGCCTGGACTGAAGATGAAAAGAATTATTTAAAAGAAAATTATGGCAAAATTTCTATTGAGGAAATATCACAAAAATTAAACCGTACTACTGTGGCAGTTTCTGCTATAGCTTCAAAATTAAACATTACTAAAAAAAGAAATCGTAAGAGTTCAAATCAAAAGAAAAATATTTAATAATATTAATTGAATAAATTTTGAAAACTCCAATACATGGATTTTATAAGTTACTTTTAGCAGCGCTTTTCTTATTATCGGCAGCTCTGACCGGATACTCTCAGGAAAATAATCTTACCGGTATAAAATTTAATTCCCAGAATGTACCGCTACAGCAAAAAACATCTGTTTTTCTTAACGAAGGAAATCCAATAGAATTAAATAATTCATTTTCAATCTCTTTTGATATTTCTTTTTGGGATTTCAGAAAGTTTGGACCAATACTTAGAATTGATGACGAACAAGGAAATGAAATCCGGGTAATCTATATTCAATTTAAAAATAAAGATACTTCCTGCATCCAGATTATAGAGCCATTTAATAAAACCTCTTTAGACATAAATATTCCTAAAAATAAACTTACAAGAAACCGCTGGTTCAATGTTAAACTTGCTATAGATAAAAATGAAAAATCATTAAAAGCATTTTGGAATAATGATTTAGCGGGAGAACTTTCTTATCCGGCTGAAAAACAAAATCAATTTAAATTTGTATTCGGCATAAAGGAAATTAAAAACCTGAACGATAATGACGTTCCTGCTATAGCTGTAAAAAATGTTATAATTACTGAAAATGATAAGATAAAATATCAATGGGAATTAAATCCATTTAAAGAAAATCCTTTAACAGATAAATATGAAAACGCAGAAATAAAAACTATTAATCCAATCTGGCTTTATCAGGATCATCAGAAATGGAAGCACGTTAAAGATTTTTTAATATCAAATTCATCAATTTCTTGTTTAGGAGTTGCATTTGATTCTGTTAACTCTCGTCTTTTTATTGACCGTAAAAAAGATTTATTAATTTATGATTTAATAAGCTGTAAGGATTCAATAATAAAATATGATTCTCAGAGTCCGGCTTATTGGAATGAATTGTTCTATGACAACGAAAAACAGGTTCTGTATTCTTTTATGAATGGAATGGGAAAAGTTTCAATTTTTGATTTAAGAAAAACAAAATGGATAGTATCTGATACTTCAATAAATACTTCCGGACATTATTTTGGCAGTGCAAAATTCAGCTATCCAAATGCAGATGATATTTATCTGCTTGGCGGTTATGGCTGGTATTCTGTAAAAAATGATTTGTTTAAATATGATTTCAATCAAAGAGAATGGAAAAAAGTTGAACTGAAAAAAAACGAAATGAGTCCGCGTGCCTGGTTTACTTTTGGTAAAAGTTATAGTGAGGGTGAGTTTTTAATTTACGGAGGAACCGGAAATGAGTCAGGTAAACAGGAAGACGGATTTAATAATTACAATGATTTTTTTCTGCTTAATCTTAATGACTCAACGATAAAGAAAATAGAATATCCGGAAAGACAAAACATAAATAATTCTACTTATGCTAACTATCTTTATTTGGATAAAAAAGATTCCACGATTTATTTTTTGTCTAAAACAAAAGAAGGTGATTATTTTAATATCTATTTAAATAAATTAAACCTTAATACAGGAACCGTATCTAAAGTTGGAGATACTTTTTGGAGTTCTGAAAGTGATAAGTGGATATATCATTATCTTCATTTCAATAAAACCACTAACGAATTTATATCTGTAATATTTGATTCTACTTTAGTTGAATTGTATTCGATCAACTATCCGCCAATTTCAGAATCCGCACAGGTTTATGCTGAAGATAAAGATTCCGGGAAAAACAATTTACTTCTCATTCTCATTCCAATAATTGTTTTAATTATCGGTGCAGCAGTTTTTATTTATCAGAGGAAAAGAAATTCAAATACCGGTGTATCAAAATCCGATAAGAAAGAAGATGAATATAATTTTGTTACAAGACATATTAAAAATTCTGTAAATCTTTTTGGGGGATTATGGATTTATGATAACAATGAAAATGAGATATCCCAATCGCTTCCCCCTAAACTAAAAGAAATATTTTTATTGATTCTGATCAGAAGTTTAAATAATCATCATAGCGGCATAACATCTGAAGAGCTTTCATCAATTATCTGGCCTGATTCTTCACCTGAAAGTGTTAAATCAAACAGAGGAGTTGCAATCAACAAACTAAGAAAAGCCCTGTCATCTGTTGATGGTTTAGAATTGGAATTTTCTGATAAGCTATGGTCTGTAAAATTTAGTAATGGGGCAGGCTGTGATTATTTGGAGTATTTAAAATTAAAAATCAGTAAACAAAGCGATAGTGATTCTGAAAATCATTGTTTTCAAACGATATCAAATATTTTTAGCGGTGGTGAATTTTTAAAAGGAGTCAGTTACGCATGGCTGGATTCCATAAAGTTTGCAATCAACAATGAAGTGATAATCTTTCTTAAACAATACTTTGATGATATGGAAGTGCAGCAGGACGTTGACAAGCATATTAAACTCTGTGATATAATATTGTTATTCGATCCTGTCGATCAGGATGCCATAAAATCTAAAATTAAAACTTTATCATCTGTCGGAAAACATCACATTGCCAAAAATACCTACAATTTGTTTGCTGCAGAATATAAGCGATTATATGACGAACATTTCCCTTTATCTCTTGAAGAATTGATAAATTCTTAAAAAATATTTAAGAATTAACCTAAAAATAACCCTATTAATAACCTATCTGTTAACCCATAGTCATTTTATTTACATCCGTTATTAAAATTATTAAGGATAACGGGTAGTCCCCCAGTATTCTTTTTCTCCGGCTTGGGGGACCGGAGAGTATTATATGAAATTATTAGTGATAACAAAAAAACCGAAAACAAAACCCTGTCCGCATTGCGGAAAACCAATAAGCATTAAAGCCTTAAGGTGTAAATGGTGTAAGGTTTGGCTGGTTATAATATAAAGTTAAAAAATAATTAGCGGACTTTGTAATTATTCCAGTATATTTTTTTGTTGTTATGACCGCATCGTGATAATCTAAATCTACCACTGTCATTCCGGGCAGAACGTGCCCGGCTTTTGTGAATTAAAGATGTTAGAAACACTTTAAAAAGTGTAACCCGCACCAAGAGAAAGAAAACTATTTTTAATTAAATATTTATTGCCTTCGTTTTTCACGGAGCTGTAATTATTAGAATAACTGATTCTTACCTGAAAGGAATTATTTAATTCGTAAATACTGCCAATGGAATAAAATATACCGCCACTTGCAGAACTTGATGAACTGAAAAAATAATTATTGGCAAACATAAAATTATAACCTAAATAAATTTGCAGCCCGGCAGAAAAATCAGATGTTTTAAAAATATCATATCTGTTGAACAAATAGATTGGCCAATAAGTATAACTACCTTTGTGATTAACAAAACTTTGATTGAACTGAAAATTAGTCCCTAAACCATATTTGTAGATTTTTTGATAATCGTTAAAAGTAAACTCTAATCCTAACATAAAACCAGGCGACATATCAAACTCAGATTTTTCGTCGGAGTTTGTAAGAATGTGTTTATTTTCAAGGCTAACTGAAGAAAGAAGAGTAACTTTTGCATCAGCCCCATCCTGAGCGAATAAATTCAGAACTGAAAAAGCTGTACAAATACATACAAGAAATAGTTTACGCATATTTAATCTCCCTTTATTGATTAAAATACTGACTAATACTTATAAGGAATTCCCGGAGCTCAATTTTCGGGCAATTCTTGCTTACACCAATCGTTATCAAACTATTTCTGCAAACCTAAATAATTGTAACCGCAAATTCAATTCGCAATTAGCAACTAATAAACTACGTGCTATTGCCCGCTTTAAGGAATACAGACAAGCAGGTATTGAAG
Source organism: Ignavibacteriaceae bacterium (assembly GCA_034005315.1). Taxonomy (GTDB): domain Bacteria; phylum Bacteroidota; class Ignavibacteria; order Ignavibacteriales; family Ignavibacteriaceae; genus IGN3. The sequence continues at coordinate 16,338 of JAVEUY010000006.1, forward strand.
GATGTAAAATGATTAAAAATTAAGATTTAAGAGATGCTTTTCTCTCTATTTTTAGAGTAGTAAACAGACTTAACGTTTGTTCATCAACTCCAAATACTTTTCTTTCATATTCAACTCCCGTTCAGGTATAATTTCTTAAAAACCCCTTATATTTATACCCATTCAGGTATATTTTTTTCGCAGTAGAATATAATTACACCCGTAAAGGTATAAAATGAAATCGCTTTCAGATTTTATAAAAGATGATACGAAAATTCTTTATAAAGAATTGATTGAACAAAGATTGGATCGTTTAAAATGAGCATAAAGCTCTATAAATAAATTTTTTTATTGGAACAGTTAAATAACATAATCATTTCAAATCCGCACACACCTTTAATCGAAATCTTCGATGATCTTTTTACTGAGAAACAAATACAGGTTTTTGTTAAAAGAGAAGATTTGACTGATAAATATATTTCCGGTAATAAATGGTATAAGCTTAAATACAATCTTATCGAAGCAAAAAATCTTGGGTATAAAACTCTGCTTACTTTCGGCGGTGCTTTTTCAAATCATATTCATGCTGCTGCAGCAGCATGAAGAAAATATGGTTTTAATACAATCGGAATTATCAGAGGCGAAGAACACTTACCTTTAAATCCTACATTGTTATCCGCACAGAAAAACGGAATGCATTTGGAATACATTGACAGAGCATCTTACAGAAAAAAATATGAACCCGAGTTAATTAAAAGATGGAAAAATAAATTAGGAGATTTTTATTTAATTCCCGAAGGCGGCTCAAATCGCTTAGCAGTTAAAGGTTGTGCAGAAATTATTCAATCTATTAATACTAATTTTGATTTTATTTGTTCTGCCTGCGGAACAGGCGGAACTTTAGCCGGTTTAATTTTGGGTCTTAATAAAAGTGCATTTGCATTGGGTTTTTCTGTACTTAAAAACGGCGGATTTCTTAATCAGAATATCAAATCTTTTCTTAAATATTTTGATGCTGAGGATTTTAAGAACTGGCAGATAAACTTAGACTATCATTTTGGCGGTTATGCAAAAGTAACTATGGAGCTTATTGAGTTTTGTAACAACTTTTCTAAAAAGCATAATATTCCGATTGAACCGATTTATACAGGAAAAATGTTTTATGGATTATATGATCTGATAAATCAAAATTATTTTCCTGCAAACTCTACAATAGTTGCAATACATACAGGCGGATTACAAGGATTGGATGGGTTAAAATTCAGAAAGAAATTGTAATTTTTTAATATTTTATTAAACCTTAAAAGCAGGTTGACAGATATTTTATTAGATTACTTTTAAGAATTTTTAAGTTTCTAACTTAATTGAAAAGATATGGAAAGTGATATAGTTCTATTTGCAGGTTCAGATAAAATCTTATCTCAGCAGCTTGAAGAAGAGTTAACTTCCAAAAGATATTCGTTTGCATCCGCTATAACGGATAAAGAAATAATTGACATTATTTCAGATAAAGAGCCTTCTATTCTGTTATTAGATACAAATCTTAATGATAATAATTCGGGAGTTGAACTCGCTGTTAAAATAAGAAAAGATTTTAGCTTACCTATTATTTTTTTATCAGATTTAATTGAAGAAAAAATTTTTAATAAAGCTAAATCTGTTTATCCCTTCGCATTTTTCTCCAAGCCGTTTGATATTAAGCAACTTGTCAGAGCAATAGAACTTGGTATTACAAACTATAATTTTCACAAGCAGATTATTTGCAGCCACGAAAAATACAGACTGCTGATAAAGGCAGCCCATGCCGGTGTTTATGAAATTGATCCCGTAACATTTGAAATTGATAGTGATGAACTGCTTGCAGAAGTATTTGGATATACTAAAGATGAAGTAAAAGAACTTGGATGGGGCAGCTTAATGCCTATTGAGGACTTTAATAAAAAGAAAGAGCTTTTAAGTAATTTGCTGCAAGGGAAGATTAATTCTTACAGTCTGGAACACAGAGTAATTAAAAAGGATGGTGAAATTGCCTGGGCTGTTTCAAGCGGAGCTCTTTCAACAGATTTTTGCGGTAAAGCAAAAATAGTCGGAACACTTACTGATATAACTGCAAGAAAGAAAGCTGTAGAAAAACTAAAAGAATATTCTGAAGAGCTTAAACAAAGTAATTCTGCAAAAGATAAATTCTTCTCCATTATTTCTCACGATCTTCGTAATCCGTTTAATTCGCTTCTGGGATTTTCTGAACTGCTTGCTAATAATATAGATGATCTTACTGAACAGGAAATAAAAGATTCTGCAAAAACTCGTAACATCACAGCAAATCATTTATTTAACTTGCTTACAAATATGCTTGAATGGTCACGGCTGCAGACAGGTAATTTTTTTATGGAGAAAACGCATTTTAGTCTGAGTGAAATTTTTAAGTACATCCTGGATGTTTACTCTGCTGCAATTTCAGAGAAGCGCTTAAATATAATTAAAGAAACCAATTGTGAAATAAATCTTTTTGCCGATAGAAATATGATTGAGACTGCTGTAAGAAATATTATTTCAAATGCAATTAAATACAGCAATAATAGCGGAACTATAAAAATCGGCTGCAGAACCGCTGATGATAAAGTTGAAATATATGTAGAGGATAATGGTGTTGGTATTGCAGCAGGAGATCAGGAAAGATTATTCAAAATTGAAAGACAGTTTTCTACTGAAGGAACTAATTACGAAAAAGGAACGGGCTTTGGACTGCTGCTTGCAAAAGAGCTTGTGGAAAAAAACGGCGGTTCTATAAAATTTGCCAGCAAAAAAGATATAGGTTCAACTTTTATAATATCATTACTGTTAGATAAATAATTTCTTTAAATAAATTTAACTTAAAATAATATCCAACACATTCAGGTAATTTTATGAGCGATCTTCAAATAGTTTATATCGGATTATCTATTATTCTTTATATCTTTTTTGTATTGGCAACATCCAGAACTTCTATACAAAAAGGTTTTAATGGACTTCTGTGGCTTCTGTTTTCACTGATTCTTCCGCCGGTAGCTTTCGTTTTCGTTCTGCTTGCAAAACCCAAAAAGGTAAAAGCAAAAGAGGAATATAATTCTGTTGAAAACATAATAATGGATTTATCACAACCATTTGTTGATCTTGCACATACTTCAAATGCCCTGTTCGGATTAAATCTTTCATACGTTTTGGAAGGTCTGACTTACTTTGGTGTTGTAGGTCTGCTTGCAATATTTTTCAATAAGTTTATCGGTCTGGATGATATTGATGCAGGAAGAATGGTCGGAATTCAGACTGCCGGAATAACTATAGCAATGCTTTTTCTTGGTGCAACAGTAGATTGGATCGGATTGCGCAAATCTCTTCTTATTGCTTTAAGTCTTATGTTAGTTGGCAGAATCTTTCTGGCTATAGCTCCCGAAATTGGTTTACCCGGTCTATGGAGTTCTGCACATATATACGCTATGATTGGAATATTCGGAATTATACTTGGCTATGGAATTTATCAGCCAGCTTGTTATGCCGGTGTAAAACAATTAACAAATGAAAAAACAAGTGCAATGGGTTATGCAATGTTGTATGCATTGATGAATCTTGGCGGATTTCTTCCTGGTTTGATTTCTCCACCAGTAAGACGAGCTTATGATATAACAGGTGTGTTTTGGGTTTATGTGGCTATAACCGTTGTGGGAATTGGAATCGTCTATTTTGTAATTACAAAAAAGGTTATGGAAAAAGCAGTAAAAGAAGTAAATCGGGATTCTGAAGCAAAGTCAAAAGCAGAAGAAAAAGATGAAATGGCAGAAATGTCGAAGAAGGAAATGATTGCTTATTATATTAAAAATTTCCCTTTAAAAGATCTGAGATTTCTCTTTTTTGTTTTTATCCTGATATTTGTTCAGACTTTGTTTGCGCATAACTGGCTGACACTTCCTTTATACACAAGCCGCGCCTTCGAGGGATTTGTAAGTGATAACTTTGAATTTTTTGTTAACCTGAATCCGATTTTAATATTCATTTTAGCTCCGATGGTTACAGCCCTCACTTCAAAAAAAGATACTTACACTATGATGATCATCGGAACATTTGTGATGGCAGCTCCGACATTTATTTTAGCGCTTGGTCCTAATGTTTATACTCTTATATCATTTCTTGTTTTAATGACAATCGGCGAAGCAATGTGGCAGCCAAGATTTTTACAATGGGTTGCAGAAATTGCTCCTAAAAATATGACCGGAATTTATATGGGGATCGGTCAGTTTCCATGGTTCTTAACAAAAGTTATAACAAGTATTTACTCGGGCTGGTTTTTAATGAAATACTGTCCGGCTGATACTCCGCCTTCTGAAATGAATACCGAAACTATGTGGTTTATATACGGTCTGATTGCAATAATATCACCTGTTGGTTTGCTGCTTGCAAAAGGCTGGATGAAGAAAGGATTTAAAGTTAAACACACAGATTAATTATTGCCGTATTTATCGGAATTAAAACTGAAAGACTAATTGCTTATAGTTTTTCTTTGTTGAGTCAATACTCATTTTTTAATTTGAATTTTTATGTCTAAATATTACTTAAATATTTCAGCATTACTCCTTGTTATCTTAATATCAGGGTGTTCAACTGTTTCTTATGAAACAATTTATCCCACGCTTATTGACGGCAAATACGATAGTGAGTTTCCATATAAATCCACTTCTGAAGAACTAAAAAAAATAAGCGAAACTATACAACGGATTAACACCACTGCTTTTTATAAAATTTATGTTTTTCCTGATGAAGAAAATATCTCAGTTGAAGATTTGAAAAATCTGCACCCTTCTCAAAAAGCAGAAAGGGAATTAATTGCAGATAATTCAACATCCGGAACCGGAATAGTTGTTTACTCTGAAAACGGAAATGTTGCTTTAATTACCTGTGCTCATACTCTTACTTTTCAAGATACAATTTATGCTTTCAGAATCAATGATGATGGTACTCATTCGCAGTATCTTGAGTCAGTTTTAATTAAAGACAAACAGGTTATATATGTTGCAGGTTTTCCTGAAGGCAGCCAGCTTGATATTCTTGCAATAAATAATGAGTATGATCTTGCATTGATTGGTAAAAATTATGGTTCGCAGCAGAGGGTTTTTTATCCGGTATTTAAATATCCTATGGGCAATGCAAAAGAAGTTGAGTGGGGAACTTTTGTTTATTTGCTTGGATATCCGGTTAACTATAAGATGATTACAAAAGCAATAGTCAGTTCACCTAAAAAAGAAGGGGATGGTTCATTTTTTGTTGATGCAGTAATTAATCCGGGATTTAGCGGAGGACCGGTTTTGGCTATTCGTGATGGTGTTCCAAACTTTGAACTAATCGGGATAGTACAGTGGGTTCCTGAAGAAGAAGAGAGTTTAGTTTATCCGCAAAAATTAAAAAACCACTCTGCGTATAATCCGGTAGTTCCTTACAAAGGAGATTTATTTGTAAAAAAACATAAGTCAATACGATATGGAATTGCTAAAGTTATCCCTGTTGAAAACATATTAAATTTTATTCATTCAAATAAAACAAAACTGAATAAAAAAAACTTTCACATTTTTGAGTAAGGTATTCCTCCGGTTCTTAAAACCTTTACCTGAAATTTCCGTCTTAATAATATCAGGCAATGAAAAAAGAAATTGAGCAAATATCTTTAAAAATTATTTGTCCGTTTTGTAATAAAGCTATTACAGAAATATGGATGGCAAAAATGGATTCTGTTATTGGGATAAGATATGCTTACATCTGCTGTAAATGTGGTAATCTGTTAAAGCTGTCAAAAGAAAAATTATCTGATCTCTCAGGTAACTCATTTTTAACTATTCAAGAATAACACTGCCGCCCAAACAAATATCATCTTTATAAAAAACTGCAAACTGACCTGCTGCAATTCCAAGATCTTCTTTTTCAAGTGTAACTAATCCTTTATCATTATTTTTTTCAAGACTGCATTTATAAGATCTTTCGCCGTGTCTTATTTTTACTCTTAAATCATTTTCAGGTAAAGCATCATTTGTTATCCAGTTAAATTTTCCGACAGTAAAAGTTTTACGAGATCGGAAGAGCGTC
>JAVEUY010000277.1:0-4514 GCA_034005315.1 Ignavibacteriaceae bacterium
TGTACAAGCATTGTAGCTGCATTTATAGTTGCCCGCCACGGTCCGGCTAATAAATCAGCTATTTTTAAAAATACTGCTGCTCTGTGTTCCCAAGGCAGTTCAGCCCATTCTTTTCTTGCTTTCAGTGCGGCTTCAACAGCCATTTCAACTTCTTTTTTACCGGCTTTATGATAAATTCCCAGCACATGGCTATGATTATGAGGAATTACCATTTTTTCGGTATTACCGGTTTTAACTTCTTCACCACCAATAATAATTGGAACTTCTATTTGTTTAGATTTAAGCTCGGCAAGTTTTTTCTTTAATTCTTCCCTTTCCGGGCTTCCTGGTTTATATGATTTAATTGGCTCATTTATAGGATGCGGAACTTTGAAATATGCGTTTGACATGATTTTCCTCAATTTTATTAAAAGTAGTAGGAAAATTACTGCTTTTGGGCGGCATAAGCAATTTGAAGAACAGCAAGTATAAGACTGGAAATTTATTAAAATGATTCAGAAATACTGATTGATTTTATTATAATTTTTCTCAGTTAATAATTCAAAATTCAATAACCACTTTGTATTTTTTTTTTGCAATTATACTTTTTGATATTAATTTGACCTTAGTATTATTTGATGATAATGACTCCAAAAAAATTTTTTTATCAATAATGACAATTAAATTATTAAGACAAACTATCTTAAACTAATCACTGGCTTTCAAAGGGCGAAATCCAGTACTAAAAGAGAGGTAATAAATGGCAGCTATCAATTATTTAACTACTATACCCCGTCTTTATCAGCATCTTACCGAAGAGTACAGTAAGGAAACTAACAATTATGTAATTAAACATAAAGTTAATGGCAAGTATGTTGGAATTACTTACGATCAATTTAAAGAAGAAACCGATGCCTTTGCTTTTGGATTAGCTTCGTTGGGAATTAAAAAAGATGATAAGATTGCAATAATCTCTGAGAACCGCCCTGAATGGGTTTACAGCGATATGGCTATTTTATGCCTCGGTGCAATCGATGTACCATTGTATCCTTCACTTACTGCTGAGTCAGTTGAGTTTATTCTGAATAACTCAGAATCGAAAATCATAATTGTTTCTACAAAGTTTCAGCTTAATAAAGTAATGAAGGTAAGAGATAAATGTAAAACTCTTAAGTTCATTATCCTTCTTAATGAAAAAGATTATGATTCAAATTATAAAGACCTTTTAACTTTTAGTAATGTTCAGGAATCCGGCAGAACATATCAAAAGCAGCATCCTTCATTACTTAAAGATAATTTAACATCAATAAATCCTTCGGATATTTGCACAATTATTTATACATCAGGAACAACAGGCGAACCGAAAGGTGTCGTGTTAACACATCACAATATTCTTTCAAATGTTGAGTCAGCACTTCTTTCTTTTCCGATTTCAAACAAAGATGTATTTCTATCATTTTTACCTCTGTGTCATATCTTTGAAAGGATGGCTGGTTATTATACTGCTTTTTCTGCAAAGTGTACGGTTTGTTATGCGGAAAGCATCGAAACAGTTGCACAAAATCTTATTGAAGTTAAACCAACAATAATGACAACTGTACCAAGATTGTTTGAAAGGATTCATTCAAAAATCATTAAGAATGTTGAAACACAGCCAGAGAAAAAACAGAAGATATTTTACTGGGCTATGGATGCAGGTAAAAGATACAAAGAAGCTGAAAAGACTGGTAAAATTCCGTTAACTCTCTCTTTACAGTACAAACTTGCAGATAAACTGGTTTATAAAAAACTTCAGGAAAAAACAGGTGGTAATTTAAGATTTTTTATTTCCGGCGGAGCAGCTTTACCACGGGCATTGGGTGAATTTTTTGAAGCAATAGGAATTAAAATTCTTGAAGGATATGGATTGACTGAATCCTCGCCGGTTATCGCTGCAAACAGATATGATGATTACAAGTTCGGTTCAGTAGGAAAGCCTTTCCCCGGTGTTGAAATAAAAATTGCTTCTGACGGAGAGATACTTGCAAAAGGTCCGAATATCATGCAGGGTTATTACAAAAACAAAAAAGATACTGAAGCAACAATCAAAGACGGATGGCTTTATACAGGCGATATAGGTGTATTTGATGCCGATGGATTTTTAATTATCACTGACAGAAAGAAACACTTATTTAAAACTTCTGCAGGAAAATATATAGCCCCGACTCCTATAGAAAGCTTATTCCTTGCAAGCAAATATATTGATCAGTTTGTATTGATAGGAGATAGAAGAATGTTCTTAACCGCACTTATTGTTCCTGATTTTGAAGCAGTAAAAGAATATGCTGATGCTCATAAAATTCCTTATGATAAAGTTGAAGACCTTGTAAGAGATGAAGAAATTTATAAAATGCTTGACAAGGAAATGGATCAGTTTCAGAAAAAACTTGCAAACTATGAACGTGTCAGAAAATTTGTATTGTTAGACAGACCATTTACAATTGAGTCTGGTGAGATTACACCAAGCTTAAAAATAAAACGTCAGTATGTTGAAGAAAGATACCAGGATTTAATTGAACAAATGTATCAAAGTCTGGATAGGTCGGTACCGATAAAATAACATTGTTGCAAACTATGATAATTTTCTGAAACAGTAATCCAAATAAACAGGATTAAATCATAGGAAGATTTACTGACTATAATAAATAATCAGACTTTCAATCCATCAATCATTTGTTGATGGATTTTTTTATTGCTTGCAATTACCTGCTTTGTGAAGATATCTGTTTCATTTCCGGAAAAGTCAGTAACGATACCGCCGGCTTCTTCCACTATTAATTTTCCCGCACAAATATCCCAGGGAAAAAGAGACACTTCCCAGAAACCATCAAAAACTCCGTTTGCAACGTAACAAAAATCAATAGAAGCTGAGCCTAATCTTCTAACAGCACGGGCTTTTTTAGTAAGTGATTCAAATCTTTCAAAAGCATTATATGGATTGTCTTCTACATTATACGGAAATCCCGTAGCCAATACTCCAAAATTAATTTTATCATTATCACTCACTCTTATTTTGGTATCATTTGCAAAAGAGCCGCTCCCCTTTTCAGAAGAATAAAAAATATTTCTCATAACATCGTAAACTACTCCGGCAACAATTTCTTTTTTCCTCATCACACCGATCGAAACAGCAAAGATTGGCAAACCGTGAGCAAAATTTGTAGTTCCATCAATCGGATCAATCACCCACAGGTAATCAGAATTCTTTTTATGCTCTCCTGATTCTTCTGTTAAAATATTATGAGTCGGAAATTTTTTTGTGACAAAATCTATAATTGCATTTTCAGATTTTTTATCAATCTCTGTTACAAGATTTTTTTCACTGGTTTTATATTCTATTTGAAAATTATTACCATACCCCTCACGAATAATATCGCCGGCAGTACCGGCGATTTCAAAAATATCTTTTATCATAAATTATTTTATAAGCATCATTTTTTTAACTGAATTAAAATTACCTGATTCAATTCTGTAATAATAAACTCCCGAAGAATATTTATCAGCTTTCCATTCAACCTGATAATAACCGGCATCAAAATATTGATTAACTAATGTTTCAACTTTTTCTCCAAGCGAATTATAAACAGATAAATTAGCATTGCCCGAAACCGGTAAAGCAAACTTTATTGTTGTAACAGGATTAAACGGATTAGGATAATTCTGATCTAAAGAAAACTCAGACGGAGTATTAATATCAACTTCAATTACATCTGAATATTTAAAGATTCCGTTAAAATCTATTTGCTTTACTCTGTATTGATATTTTCCAGCTTCAACATTTTCATCAACAAATGAATAAGATTTTGGGTCAGTTGTTGTTCCAAAACCCGGAATAAAACCAATCTTATCCCAGTTCTGAAATCCATCAATTTTTAAATCCTGTAATCGTTCAATTTCAAATCCCTGATTATTAACTTCAGTTGCGGTAGTCCAGTTCAGTACAACATTACCATTAACTGTACTTCCGGTAAATGTAGTTAGTTCAACGGGAACGGCAACTGTTCCGCCTGATAAGCAAACAACTTTTCCACCCTTTGTTCCGGCAATTAATTCATAACTTGCGTTACCATCAACAGAGGACATAGAATTTACTGTATAAACCCAATCACCGGGGAAAGAATGTGTAAATAACAGAGCATCTCCTTTACCGCTTAAACAGTATAGATTACCATCCCGCGAGCCAACAATAACATCCTGAAAACCATCGTTATTTAAATCGGGAACTGCAGAAACACCAAATTGATAATCCATTGACCATGTCCATAATTGAGATCCATTTGCACCACTTAAACAATTAAGTCCGCTGTTTGCAAAAGAGGCAACTAGAACATCAGGAATCTGATCGTTATTAATATCCTCAATAAGTGAAATCTGAATCATCCCGGCAGAAGAACCTAACATTTAGGTCCAAATAATATTTCCGTATGTACCATCCAGTCTGTGTATTCTGTTAAAATATTCTGCGGCAATAATATCAGTTCCGCCACCCGGTAAAG
>JAVEUY010000278.1:0-4503 GCA_034005315.1 Ignavibacteriaceae bacterium
GACTAAGAAATAAGGGATTTATTAAAAAAGAATATTCAGAATTTTTCTTAAGTAAATAATTTTCGGGGCGTGGCTCAGCCCGGTTAGAGCGCCTGGTTCGGGACCAGGAGGTCGGAGGTTCAAATCCTCTCGCCCCGACTCTTTAAAATGGAATTTTGGTTTTTTGGATAAATGAAACCTATTACTCAATCACTCCAATTCTCCGCTATTCCCGGTTAAGTTTTTAATTAAGAAATCAAAGAAAAAACATGGCACAAAATCATTCTTTTGATATTGTTTCAGATATCGATTTTCAGGAAGTAGATAATGCTGTTAATCAGGCATTAAAAGAAATTCATCAACGTTACGATCTTAAAGATTCTAACACCCAGATTGAATTAAATAAAAAAGATAAGCTGCTTTCACTTAACACAAAAGATGATTATTCGCGCAAAGCTTCAATTGATATTATCGAAACAAAATTTATCCGAAGAGGCATTTCCATTAAAGCATTAAAGTTTAATGAGCCTGAAGCTGCTGCAGGCGGAAGATTAAAACAAACAATTGATCTGCAAAGCGGAATTTCAAAAGATAATGCTAAGATCATTACAAAAATGATTAAAGAGTCCAAGCTAAAGGTTAATGCACAAATTCAGGATGAACAGATCAGGGTAACAGCACCAAAGATTGATGACTTACAATCTGTGATAAAATTAGTTAAAGAAGCTGAGCTGGACTTCCCCACGCAGTTTGTAAATATGAAATAAGTTTATCTTCATTTGAAATTAGTAACTGTAAACTTCAGCTTGCATAAGCCAATCTTAATTTTTCTTTATCAATTCCTTCCAGCAGGATAAAATCATCTTCGCTTACTTTTTCTATATCGCCAAAATACTTGTTATCAACACTGTCTTTTTGATCAGCAGCCTTTACGGATGCAAATGACAGGACTGACAAACTGCTCACAACAACATTTGTTGCGTCGTTCTCATCAACTCTGCCGCAAATAACATAAGGACCCATTGACATTGTCTGCTCAGCAAATTTTTCATATTCGCGTGGAAAGATAATTGCCTCAAAAGTTCCGGTTCTGTCTTCAAGCGAAAGGAATTTCATTATCTCTCCTTTCCTTGTTTTGATTCTCTTAGAAGTCATATACCATCCGATAAGCTTAACATTTTTACAGCGATATTTTTTTAAATCTTTTGCTTTTACAATATCCGGTTTTTCAGTCTCACTCTTATAAAAACAGAGCGGATGACGGGTAACCATATAACCAAATGTTTCGTATTCTGCTTTACAGATTTCTTCGACACTGAAGTTTATGTTTGTCCTTACTTCATTTTCCAGCAAAAAAGTCTCTTTCAAAAAAAGGTCGTTGTAGTTTTCGTTAAGTATTTTTCTTTTATGGATATAAATATCAAGTAACCTTAAAAGTTCCGGTCTGGTTTTTTTTAGACATCCCATCACACCGCACTTTATAAGTATTGAGGTTTCCTCAAATCCAGATTTAGTACGAATAAGAAAATCTGCCAGCGAATGATATTCGCCGTTTTTTTTTCTTTCCTCAACAATCTTATAACAGCTATTTTCAGAAAGATTTTTTATTGCCATTAAACCGATCTGTATTTCATCACCCCTGCCGGTGTACTCATAATTACTTTTATTAATTGATGGCAGCAGGATTTTTAATCCAAGCCTTTTGCTCTCCCAGATATAAACTGCTGCAGAATAGAATCCGCCGCCGTTGCTTAATACATTTGCCATAAACTCAGCAGGATAATGTGATTTCAGAAATGCAACCTGATAAGAAAGCAGTGCAAACGATGCACTGTGAGCCTTGCAAAATGCATATCCGGCAAAGGATTCTATTTGTCTCCATAATTCATTGGCTTGTTTATCTGTAAGTCCTTTTCTTTTGCACGAAGAAAAATAATTCTCAGTCAGCCTCTGCATTGTTGTATGAGAACGAAGTTTCCCGCTCATAGCCCGTCTGAGAAGATCAGATTGCTCTAAAGTTAAACCTGCAATATGATGTGCAACTTTTATTACATCTTCCTGGTAAATCATAACTCCATAAGTTTCACTAAGAACTTCTTTCATTTCCGGGATAAAATATTTTCGCTTAGCCGGATCTTTATGGCGTGCAATAAACTCCTGCATCATTCCGCTTTCTGCAACGCCAGGACGAATAATTGAGCTTGCCGCAGTTAACATTTCAAAATCGTGTACATCCAGCTTACGAAGCAGCGATCTCATTCCCGGAGATTCAATATAAAAACATCCTATTGTATGCCCGGTACGGATAAGTGTATTTGTTTTCACATCATTAAAAAGTATTTCGAAATCATAAATATCAAAATCAACAGCCTTCGTGTTTCGTGGTATGGGCGGATGCAGTGAAAGTATTTTCAGATTTTCGCGCCATACTTTTGGCGGCTGATATGTTAATTCTTCAATCATTTATCTGTGATGATAATTTGTTGCTTTTAAAATTCAACATTAATAAAATAGTGAACATTTGAGCACTATATAAAATTTTTGCAGCAAAGAGTCAAGAGTATAATTAAGGATTGCTTTTAAATAATTTAAATACCTTATTAGAAGTGTAAATTTTCTTGCGAGGTTAATATGCAAACGGACGATACTTTAAACTGGGTTTGTCAATATTGCGGCGTAGAAAATTCTGTATGGATTGACTTAACCATTGAAGGTAAACAGGATTTTATAGAAGATTGCAGAATCTGCTGCAGACCAAACCGGATTATTGTTACGGTAAATTATGATGAAGAAGTGATGATTGAATCGAGGTTGATTGATGAGTAAGTTTTAGAATAACCACTGAAATCATTTAATCCAATGTTTAGAGAACCCAAGAAGTTTTTTTCTGATGTCAATCTTTTTTCTTTTATATCCAATAGAACTGGCAGTTAAAGTATCATACTCAGGTAACCTGAATTGTACTGTAAAATTGCCTTCATAATCTGTTGAAGTAAATATCGAATCAATATTGTTTTTCTGTAATCGAACCGGAGCCCCAATAAGCATAGAACTACTATCTGCTGCATCAAAAACATTTCCGGCAATTCGTATTATTTAGTTTAATGATAAATAAACTAATGCTAAAAATATTATTGCACCGTAAATGATGGAAAGGTAAACAATAAGTTTACCTTTTAATTTTATGATTCTGTCAAACTGCTCAGGATATTCGTTTTGATTAACTGACTTATTCTCAGCATCTTTAACAGAGGAAGGAGTGCCAAACTCAGGATTTGAATGTTGGTCACTCATTACTTTTCTCTAATCTTCCTATTGATATCTGATTATCAAAAACTGAGAACTAATCCATAATCATTCTTAAAAATGAAGAACTGTCTTCATCATCAGAATCATTTTTCTTTTCATTCTTTTCTTTTGCCCAGGAATATCTTGAGTTCTCAACTGTAAACCCGCTGGGAGTATTTTTTTGTTCATCATCATCAAGCGAGGCTTTTGGACTATTAACTCTTAAAATTGTGGGTACATCAAGATTATTAGTATCAACATTATTATCTGGATTATTACTGCTAAACAGATCTACAAAGCCACTCTGAACCTTACCTGAAATAAAAGATGTTTTACTATTTTTAGAGTTTGAAGCTTTGCTATAGTTTACAAGTCTTGCGCTATCAAATCCCGTTGCTATTACAGTGTAGGAAATGTAATCGTTCAGCTCTTCTTTTTTAACAATACCAAAAATCACATTAGCTTCTTCACCGGCTGCCTGATAAATAACATTATTACCTTCATTAACTTCCTGCATTGTCATATTACTTGATCCTGTAACATTAACAAGAACACTTTTTGCACCTTTAATATTAACTCCTTCAAGCAGCGGGCTTGAAATAGCTTTTTGTGCTGCTTCTATTGCCCGGTTTTCGCCGCTTGCAATTCCGCATCCCATCAAAGCTTCTCCGCTTGAATTCATAACTGAACGCACATCAGCAAAATCAACATTTATAAGACCTTCAATAGTGATTATATCAGCTATACCGCGTGTGGCTTCGTACAGAACTTCGTTAGGTTTATCAAACGCAGCAAACACATTTGAAGATTTATCAAGAATGCTTAACAATCTCTCATTCGGAATTACAATCAGACTATCAACATGCTGGCGCAATTCCTGAATTCCTTTTTCAGCATTTATCATTCTGGTTTTTCCTTCCCAGCGGAAAGGTTTAGTAACAATACCAACCACAAGGGCACCAATACTTTTTGCAATTGAAGCAATCACCGGAGTAGCACCGGTTCCGGTACCACCGCCCATACCAGCAGTAATAAAAACCATATCACTTCCTGATAAAACATCTGCAATCTGGTCGCGATCTTCTTCTGCAGATTTTCTTCCGATATTGGGGTCAGCACCAGCACCTAAACCTCTGGTAATTGCACTGCCTACCTGTACTTTCAGATTTGCGGTACTGCTGCTTAAAACCTGAGCATCTGTGTTTACAGCAATGTATTCAACACCATTTAATCCTC
>JAVEUY010000007.1:0-21723 GCA_034005315.1 Ignavibacteriaceae bacterium
ATCAGTTCCCAATTGTTTATATCCATGTATTATGACTTCTGTATCAGAGCGTGTTCTGAATACATGTCCAAAAACTTCAAGTTATTTTTTTAGCTCGGGGAAATTATAAATTTCTCCGTTGAATATTACCCATAAGGATTTTTCCTGATCGGACATTGGCTGATGTCCTCCTGATAAATCAATAATAGATAGTCGTCTGAATCCAAGTCCAAGAGATTCCGAAATATGGTACCCCTCATCGTCTGGTCCACGATGAGTTATAGTATCATTCATTTTTTTTATGGCTTGTAGTGAAACAGGATGCTTCTCTTTAAAATAATATTGACCACAAATTCCACACATTTTACATTTTCCTAATTTCTATTAGACCTATATCTTGATCATTCGGGAAGTTTTTACGACAGTTCTTTTTTTATTAAATGGTAAGAGCGATTTTAAGCGCTCTCTTTGTTCACTTCTGACAAAAGTAATGAATGAATCACCAGCAGGACATTTTTCCCTTTTAATGAATGCAGAGAAGTAGCCTAAAATAGTTAAAAAACTTCCGATCAAAACAGGTTTATCAAATATTCGATAAAAACATCTCACAAGCAGAAAAATTAGTGAATAGCCAAGTGTATAAAACATTTTTCCACTTCTTAAATTTGCTTTTGACAAACTTCCCATACCGGTACCTGTTGGTCTGTGATGAAGTATTTTTAACTCAGCAAAAGTCTGTACATCCCAACCTAGCATTCTGGCCGTTGTTTCCATATAGGCATCTTCTCCACCGTACTTAAACGGAAGATAATTACCTATTTTGTCAAAACATTCCTTTCGAAAAACCTGAATTCCTCCGGCAACAGTATTAAGACTTATGTTTTGCGGCATTACTTTATCACCAAAATTATCAAGGATAATTCCTCCACCAACACCGAGCTTTGGATTTGAACTGAATCTGTTAAATATATCTTCATAATACCGGTTGTCTAATGTTAAATCTGCATCCAGATTACCGATAAAGTTAAAATTCATCCCTTCTAATTTTTTTAGCGCTTTATTAAGTGCAATTACTTTTGATCCAAAATTTCTTTTCTCTCCCGGAGGCAAAGCAACAAAGTCTATAAATTTGTTCTTGCTACTGTATTGTTCAACAATATTATTTGTCCGGTCTGTTGAACCATCACTTACGATTATCCACTTTTCTGGTATAATGGTTTGATTAAGAACTGACTGAATGGTTTTTTCTATGAATAACTCTTCATTTTTGGCGGCAGTTATTAAAACATACTTCACTGTGTTCATAGTCTCTTCAGAAATCAATTTAACAGCTCTTTATAAATATTAATCAGATATTTACTCTGAACTTCCCATCTGTGTTTATGATAAATTTCATATCCTTTAGTTAACACATCAATGGTTTTTGCAGAATCAGAATAAATATTAAAAATAACATTAGCTAAACTCTCTGCGTCTCCTGCATCGAAATAAAAGATTGAGTCTTCATCGAAATAGTCCTTAATTCCTTGTGTCCTTGGCACTACTACTGGTCTCTTCAGATGCAAATATTCAAATATTCTTGTTGGAAAATTTATCTTCGTAAAAGGAGTAAGTCTGTTTGGAATTATTCCAACATTACATTCCGGTATAGTTTCTACAATTTTTTCAATTGAAACTTCTCCGAAATACTTCACTATATTTTCTAAACTTAATTTTTGTATCATCTCAAGAAAAAGTGACAAGTCTTCACCGATGCCAAACACTCTTAATTCAAGTCCTGGTATTTTTTCTCTTAGTAAATTTACAGAATTCAATAGTTCCTCAAAGCCATATCTGGAAATAATTATTCCGTGATACATTACAATATATTTTTTCTCATTGGATTTTTTATTTGACTCAGGAATATATTTATTAAAAATAGAATCCTGCGGGGAATTCATAATTATTTTTATTTTATCAGGTGGGCAGCCTCGCGATACAAATCTGTCCAGAAAAGATTTATTTGTTGTGATAATTTTATGCGCAAACCTGATACTTACTTTCTCTTGCCATTTTAGCAGCTTCATTAATCTGCTGTCTCTTTCGTCCGAAAATTTAGTCTTTAACATTTCCGGAGTAGGATCGTGCAAATCCAGGACTATCATTGAGCCAAAAAGTTTAGGAATTACACCGAGAAATACTAAAAAATCCGGCATATTATGAACATGAATTGCTGAATATCGGTTTTTTAGATATAACCTGTTCAGCAGGAAAAAAGCACGGATAAAGAAATTAGCATAAAGAAAAATATATTTCTTTTTTGAAGACCGGGATTTGGAAAGATTTACTCTGTAGGTATTAACTCCATAAATACTTTCAAATTTTGTTTGTTCTGGTAGCCTCAGACAAATAATATCTACAGTATAACCAGCGTTAATTAAGGCTTCAGCTTCTCTTCTTGGTCTTACATCCTGGGGGAAATGGCTGTACACTACCATTAAGATATTTTTCTTTTTCATTTTTAAGTAACCGGCATCATCTTTTTATAATACTTTGCAACATCTTTAGGAAGTGCATTCCAATATTTACCCTCATAATTCTTCTTTACATATTTAAGAAAATCTGAATAATAGTCAACAGGATATTCTTCTAACACTTTTTCATCACCAAAATTTACATAATCAGGATGAACAATTACCAGAGCCATTCCGCCATTTCGGGCAATCCAATTTAACTTATTAATCCAGATTTGCGGGCTGGTTTCTTTTAAAAGTATAAAGACTGTAAAATCCTGATCTAACGTATAAGGTAATTCAACATAACCAGACTGATCATTTTGTCGTTCAACCAAGAATGGGAAAATGGTACCAACTCCATCAGGCTGAGGCATAAAAGGATCTGTGTCAAATGTAGATAAATCATACTCAATATTTAGTTCTCCAATCCAATCAAGATTATGATGTACTGCAGGCGCTCTGAATCCAACAGAATTCCATTCATTTAAATATCGATTTATTTTTATTGCTCTTTCAGAAAATATTTTTCTATTCCTGAATAACTTACCATCGTGTTTTATTCCGTGAACTCCTACTTCAAACCCTTCGCTTACAATATAGTCTCGCAATTCTTTATCAACTTTATATCTTTCAGCTACAAAATAAAATGATGATTTAAAACCAAGACTTTTCTCAATCTCTAAAAGTTGTTTGCACCTGTCATGACCTTTTCTCCATTCTACATCATGAGTAAGCACCAGAGCAAATTCTTTACCCTCAGGCCAGCCTGTCCAGTTTTTAGGTTTCTCGTCACTCCCGGGAAATACCGGCCACACATCCTTATAAATCTTTGCTGTTCTTTTTGCATGAATTCTTCTAAAAATAAGTTGCAGCCATCTTGGAAAGAACGGTTTAATAGTGTAATAGATTCTGGTGATAATCATTTCCGGGCACTCCCCACTTTAATTTATTTCCCTTGCTTTTTTGTCGGTATCAATTAATTCAATGTTTAACGCCTGACTTCCTAATAAAAAAGCAATTTGGTTATTATCAAAAGCCTCACCCGGTTGAGGGTTTGTTATAACACGCAATCCTAAACTTTTAAGTCGTGTAATTTCTTCATTAATTTCATTGCATCTGAAGCCTAAATGGTGTAATCCTCCACCTTTCCTCGAAAACTTGTACACTGGTGATGTTTCATCAGTCGGTTCAATCAATTTAACAAGAAGAGAATTTTCTTTTTTTAAGAAAACAACCTTTACTTTCTGTCTTGTATTTATAACGACTTCTGTCATTTGCTTATAACCAAAGACTTCTTCCCAATATTTTATTCCACTTTCAACCGATTTTACAACTATTCCCAAATGATCAATTATCATAGTTATTTAATCTCTTTATATATGAATAGCATTTTGGTTATTAATCCAATAATTATAAAAATATTTTTTTAATTAATTTTGTAAAAATAGTTTACTTTTACAACAAATAGCATTCCAAGAGAATATTAATTTTCAGTCTGTTTGATAAATGTATTAAAGATAAATAAATCTTATTTGTTCCAAATTAAGAATACTGCGTACTTTTATGCAATATGTTTATATACCAATTTACCGATCATCCTGAGTAAAAATATTGGAAATTTATGTAATGGAAGTCCTCTTTGACTTAAGGATTTTGTTGTAGAATAGATTTTGCGGTTTTTACCTAGTTCAAATCGATAATAGTTCAATATTTTTTCTTCAGATCCCCAGCCGAGTTTAAATCTTCTTAAGCCAATATTTTCAAGTTCAGTTCTGCCAAAATTTAGCTCATTAAAACCTTGATTTTTTATATACTTAATTGACTCCCACATCAGCAAATTATTTGGTCTGAAATTCTGATATTGAAAAAGTGAAGCACCATACTTAAAGAGTGCTTTTTGTCCTATTAATAAAAATAAGGCAGTAGCAATGCTTTTTCCATTATGCTTTGAAATGCAAATGAACCCTTTGTTTTTAGTTAATACAAAATCATAAAGCTTTCTGAAAAAATTGAGTGGCTGCGGAGGAAGCCCATGCCTTCTCCTTGTATAGCAATTCAATGTATAAAAATCATCCAAAGCAGAAGGAGTATTGTTAATTTCGAAAGAGACTTTACTTTTTATTGCTTTTCTGATATTCCTTCTGGTACTATCAGATAGGTCCTTAAAAAGCTGTTCTACACTGACTGACAGATCAAGTATATGCTGATAACCGGCAGGTATAATAACAGAATTATCCAGGTGAACTTCACTATCTCTGAATTCAATAGAATTAAACCCTTTCTGTTTACTGTAATCAATCACTTCGTGACGAATACGTTTTAAATTTACACCACTTGAAA
Source organism: Ignavibacteriaceae bacterium (assembly GCA_034005315.1). Lineage (GTDB taxonomy): Bacteria > Bacteroidota > Ignavibacteria > Ignavibacteriales > Ignavibacteriaceae > IGN3. Next base: position 4,815 of record JAVEUY010000007.1, read on the forward strand.
TCAGAGGCTCACAAAAATCGCTAAATGGCAAAGAGATGGCTCTTCGACCGGTAAAAATGCTATCGATCTCCATCAATGGTATAATTGCTTTTGTCTTTTCCTTTTCTGTTAATTTTAAATAATGGGGTTTAAAATTATATGTATCTTTTAATACTTTTGCCCAGTCTGAAGAATGGAAAAAGGAATACGACGGAAAGCTAAGTATTAACTCATCCCAATTTTCACTTACTGTTGGATCTACAAAACTTATGTTCACTTATAATTATCCCGTATTCTGATTATAAATATCTTACTTATAAAGTATTATTAAAAATTTAATCTGAACGTGTTTATTATTTCATACTGCTCGTAAACAGCAAAATTAAATCAACCATTATATTTATAAAGAATCTTACCCTCTAGCTTCAGTATGCTTTTAGGTAAGTGCTTATTGATTTTTACGAAAACTGATTTGCTGTTTCCATCTGAGGATTTAGCTTCCAGTTTATTACCAATTCGCCAATATCTTAATTTCTTTTTCTTTGCATTCCACCTTTCTTTAAAAGTTATTAAAGAATTATGATTTTTTTTTGCTCTTCCAAAATCTATAAATTTTGCCCCGTCCTTTATTGCAGTCTTAATTATTTCCCAATATAATTTTTGGTTAGGATATAAATTTAACTTTGAGTTATTTGATGCTGTATATTCTATATAAAAAGTATCTTTGAATTTTAGAATAAATCCGGCAGCAACAACGAATCCATCATGTTTAACAATAGGGATTAATATTCTATCATCTTTGACTAGATTTGTAAAAATGCTGTTAAAAATTTTATACGGGGGAATCGGAAGTCCTAATCTTTTTCTTAAATCTGAAAAAAGAGAATAAAAAGCTTTTAATCCAACAGTGCTGTTATCTATTTCAAATTTTAGATTATTTTTTTCATTTTTTTTAATCAGAGCCTTGACACTAGTTTCATGGAAATTTTGAAATGTTTTCTCTTCTGTTTCTTCCAATTCCAATAGGTGGATCACGAAATCCTCATTCAGACTTGCTCCTTCCATATTGCAGGAATAATCTAGAGAACGAAGTTCTACGAAATCATTTTTCCCGGATCCTGAGATTAGTCTATCATAAATCTTTTTTAATTGCTCTTCCTCCACTAATGGCTCACAATGTGTAGTGAGTGGGAAAGATATTAACTTACTTCCGGAAAAGAAATTTTTTACTTGTGCTAGCGGAAGAATTCCGGTCAATTCACCTGTATCGGAATTTTCAATACCTATCGGATAGAATTTGTATCCAAGTGAAGAAGAAATTGATTTTAGCCAGCCTGAAGTATGATAGATAGATCCTTTTGGATTATTTAGTACAAAATCATCCCATCTTTTATCTGAAGTTAAATCTATATTTAATATTTTTGTATTAATCAGGTTCTTTTTTTGTAATTATTAAAAAAATATTTGAATAAATTCTTATTGTAATTTTTTAATCAATTATATAGACGGCGAATTCTGTTCCGCCATAAATAAATTTTTTAATTGTACGAAATTTATTTTTGTTTTCCATCAGAGCGCTGAATGGAACAAAATTATTAATAATTAACCATACCTTCCTTGGACTTTCACTTACCGATTTCTTAATTCTTTCAAGAATTGTTTCCATAACGAAGCTATCAAATGGATTATAAAAGTAGAAAACATTTTCATCATTTTTTATATCATATTGCAATACATCTTTATTAGCGATATCAACAGGTAAGGACTTCTTCAATGCTTTTTCGAATTTAGATATATTTTTTCTGGCTACTTCACAAAGCTGAGGAGATATTTCCACACCGGTAATACGCTTAAAATTATTTAATGATGCCATTATCAATACTCTTCCTTTTCCTGCTCCCATATCAACGAAAACACTGTCTTCCGGAAGGTTTAATGCTTTTATTAAAAGCCTGAAATGTCTTATACGAGTTGGTTGATATTCCTGGCTATGCTGTTTACTCGCCTCAGAAATATCCAAATCATCCCGCTTTACAATTTTGGAAGTTGAAACACCATATTTAAGTTCAAAGTAATAATCTTCTATAACACTAATTACACTCTGGAAGGTTCTCGTGAGACCCTTATTCCGAATACTTTTATATGTACGTTTTAATATTGGCATTAATTTTAAGTTATGCTAAAACCATTGAGTTCAAAAACAATTTTTAAGTTTATTAGATTAACTAAAGCGGCTCCATTCTTAAATATTCTGTCGTTCTTATTTTTCTCTGGATATCATTTATAATAGACTCCACATTATTCTTTGTCAGTTGAAGAGCTTCAGCAATTTGTTCTGCCGGAACATTTCTTTCCCAGGCAAACCAGACTCTATCAAGGATTGCAAAAGGAACCCTATAAAAGAATTCTTCCTGTGTTTGTTCAGCGCTGTATGTATCAGTTGTTGGAGTTCGTTTACATATTTCTTCAGGTACTCCCAGATATTCTGCAAGTTGAAATACCTGAGTTTTAAATAAGTGAGCAATTGGTTTTATATCTGCTCCACCATCACCATATTTAACAAAGAAGCCTTGCTCGTGTTCGTTTTTATTTCCAGTCCCAATTACAGCATAATTCCTGGCTTCTGCATGATAGTAAAGCATGCTCATTCTGCTTCTTTGCTTAAAATTAGAAGCAGCAACAATTTGCAGATATTCTTTTAATGGTAATCTTTCTGATTTTGTTTTACCATCAGAATCAATGATTGTTAATTGAAACACGTTTAAGGATTCTGTTTCCATTAAGTTAGTTGGTAATGTAATTTTTGCTTTGTAGGTGCTGTTAAACTCCGGGAAAACATTTTTTATTGCTTCATCTCTTCTTTTGTAACATCCAAAACCGGCAACTGCTTCAGTCATATTTTCTACAACATATTTTACATTAAATCTTTCAGCTAGCTTCTTTCCCAGTTCAAGGCTATCCGGATTGGAATCATTTTCAGGCATCATAACACCTAAAACACGTTCTGGTCCAAAAGTTTTAGCACATAGTGCTAATACAACAGAGGAGTCAATCCCTCCGCTAATTCCGATTACTGCGCCTCTTTTCTTAAGCTTTTTGGTTACACTCTCTTTCAGATTTAAAATTATTTTTTCAACTTCTTTAACCGGATCAACATTGATAGATTCTTTACTGAAATTCATATTTTTAACCTTAATTTTTTATTGCTATTTATTACTGTAATTACTATTAATTTTTTATCGAAGGTAACAAGACCTTTATCGCTTTCTTACTAAACAGGTTTACGCACAGCCCCTTTTAAAATTCAATTACTTACTCCATTTGATTGTTGAAAAAAATCAAATACATTCATACTCAATTGAAACCCCGGTTAAACAGCATTGGTTAGTTTCTCATTTACTGATCGGTAATCAAAGAATAGATCAAATTTGTCAGATTCATCGAAATCATATTTAAAGTCATCAATAAAAATCCTTGATATTATTTGTGTTGAAATGATCCCAATCAAAGCCATTTCATCAAATTCACTTGCTTTATCTATTCTCTCAAGTTTGTTTATAAGTTTCATAACTTTACTGTGTTCAAATAGCCCGGTTCTTTTTAATTCATCTTCAGAACAGTATTCTTTAATAAGGTTAAGATTGTTACTTAAAAGTGCTCTATGAATAGGAGCTCTGTAAGGATTTTTCCATCTGTTTATAATGTTTAAAGGAAGCCGGTTTTTAAATACTTGTTTCAGCAAGTATTTTTCATTTAACCCGTTTATTTTTATTTCAGAATTTACTTTTCCCAGAAGTTCGATAACTCTATGATCCAGATAAGGCACTCTTAACTCAACTGAGTGTGCCATAGCAACTCTATCACCCTGAGATGATAATAAATAATTGCTAAGAAAAATCAATGATTCTAAAAACTGAGCTTTGGTTACAGTATCCCAGTCAAAATAATTATCGGGTAATAATTTTAATAACTCTGAATAGCTATTATAATTTTTAGTTGAATCTTTTATCTGACCAGAGAAAAAGTTTTTTATTTTACCGGTATTTTTCCATCTTATATCATGAGAGAAGAAAGGATCATCAGGATTTTCAATTCCTGATTTAAAGAAAGCAACTAGCGTTTGGTTTAATCGCTCATCTTTAAATATATATGGATACAATCTTGCAAGCAGAAGAGGTCTGAGTTTAGAATCAGGATATTTAGACCAAAAGTTCCTTATTTTTGCTTCCTTAAAAATGCCATATCCGCCAAAGATTTCATCGGCACCTTCTCCGGTTAGTACAACTTTATAACCACTTTGATTTACAAGTTTTGATAAAAGATATAATGGGATTGGTCCGGTTCTCAATAATGGTTTTTCGGTATGCCATAAAACATCTTCTAAATTAGCTGCTATATCGTCATTGCTTATTACAATTTCCGAATGATCAACACCAAGGTAATTAACCATCTCGTTTTGAAAACTGCCTTCATCGTAGTTTTTATTTTCGAATCTTATTCCGAATGACCTGAGATTATTATTAAATTTTCTCTTAACTGTCTCTGTTAAAGCGGAAGAATCTAAACCTCCGCTGAGATAAGTACCAACCGGTACGTCAGCTCGCAGACGAATTCTGACGGCATCTGTTAGCGTGTCAGAAATCTCATTAACAAGATCATCAGTCTTTTTATTAAAAATTTCTTTATCGCTCCCGAAATTCATTTCCCAGTATTTATTAACTGTAATTCCATTTGGTGAAATTAGCATATAGTGTGCTGGTGGCAGTTCTCTGATATTATTGAAAACTGTTTTGCCGGGAAGTGTAGTCCAGAAAGTAAAAACCTGATCAAGAGATTCAGGATCTAATGTACGGGGAATGTCTCGATTACTGAAAATCGCTTTGATTTCGGATGCAAAGTATAATCTTTGATCTTGAATTGTATAGAACAAAGGTAAAACTCCAACTCTATCCCGTGCAAGCAATAGTGTTTTATCTTTTGAATTCCATATAGCGAAGGCAAATTGACCGTTCAGATCATTTAAACAATTAATACCCTTTTCTTCGTAAAGATGTAATATTACTTCTGTATCACTGGTTGTATAAAATTTATGTCCGAGTCCAACTAATTCTTGCCTGATTTCCGGATAATTAAAAACTTCTCCGTTATAAATTATCCATAAAGATTTATCTTCATTATGGATTGGTTGAGTACCTTCGCTAAGATCAATAATACTTAATCTTGAGTGAGCTAAACCAATATGATCATCAATATAAGCACCGCTCTCATCCGGTCCACGGTGGTTCTGAATTGAAACCATTCTTTTAAGTACATTAGAAGATATTGGCTGATGTTGAGCAAGATTAATTATACCGGAAATTCCACACATTTTCAGACAACCTTTTGGGCAAGTTTCTTACTTAAGAAGACATCTATTTTTTGTAAGCTTGAAAGATTCTGTGGAATTAATTCTTCATCATCTACTGAGATACCAAATGATTTTTCTAAAAAATCTACTAATTCTATAACACCAGTAGAATCAATAATACCTTTATCAAAAAAATCTGTGTCTAAACCCAAAGGTTCGCCTTCACCAAAAAGAAAATTTTCGATGATGAATTCTTTGACAACGTTAACTCGGCTCATACTTTCTTTATTCCTCTATTAATTATTAATATTTTTATAATGTAATTCTATTCTTCTAGAATTTATCATTCATGAGAAGTTTTTTCGTTTTTTCTAATGGGGCGTAGTCCTTTAACAAACTCTTCCTGTGTATGACCAGGTGTTAGAGGAACGGTAACTCTTGCAAGTGGTCCGGGATTTGGCATACCCCAAAACATATTTGGAGGAACGCTGCGTGTTAAAACAGTACCTCCTTTTATAACAGAACAATCGCCTATCTTTACTCCGGGTAAAATTAAACAGTGAGGTCCAATGTAAACATTTTTACCTATAATCACTTTTCCTGAGCTTTTTTTCTGCTTTGGACCAAAATATGAGTGAGTGTAAACAGTTGTTCTATAATTAACTATTGAATTATCTCCTATCTCTATATCTTCCGGATGTAGCTCATCCAGATAAACTGACTTTGCTATCCAAACATTTTTACCAATCTTAACACCACGGATACGGTGTAGCCAAGGTCTTAAGCTATATCCAAATGGTGCAAAAAACGATATACTTAATAAGAATCGGCTAAAAATACTTTTAATCATAATCTATTATTTCCCGGATGACAGTTATCTTGTTTGATTTTACTAAAAAAATCTTTATAAATCTTAATGATTATGTACAAAAATTACTGAAAATTATTATTCAATAAAGAAGAAACAAATACTGCTGTTTTGAGATTTCTTCAACGAACAGAATAGTAATTTTTAGTTTTAACAGTAAATATCACACCAAAAAGAATTACAAAGAAACTTACAAAATTATAGAACTTTATAATAAACCTTCATTAACACTCGTCTCAAAATAATGATTCTTTCTCCCAAAATAAAACAAAGAGCATCTCTACTAAATCTAATACTAAGTTTATACTTTTAAATCAAATTTAACATGTTATAGACTTCTGAAAAATCAGGTAATTCAGCAGAAAGTTCTCTTAATAGATTTTTTAAGAAAATTTTTCCGAGCTTTCACTTAAATCTTATTTATCTATTTAACTTGCTGGAGTAATTAGTTTTCTAATGTTGTAAACCAAGTCTGAAAAGCAAATCTGTTTTGTCTTAAGTAATAGTAAATGAATCTGTGATAATTAAATATTCGCCACATATCTGCGAATAGTCTTTCAGCATTGGTTTAATATTTTCTTACAACTAATCTTATTTAATTTTTTATCAATATTAATTATTATTTCAGAAACCAAAAAGGTACGCTTGTCTGAAAGTTTTAAAATAAAAATTGTTAATGTATTTACGTTAAATCTTTGGGTCTTCCGTCAATTTGATTAAGAAAGGATAATGAATCAATAGGAATTTGCTTTAGATTTTTTGCGTACAATTGAACTCACTTTTTTTACTATGTGTCCGCTGCCTTTATTTTCCTGAGAACTTCCATAGCCATAACCGTAACCATAACTATAGCGGTAGCGATAAGAATTTTGAATATCTGTGGCATTGGCAACAATTCCAAGTAACTTAACTTGCGCCTGTTTCAAGTCCTGTATTCCTCCAATCACTGAGTCCTTCACACTGGTATCAGGTCGCACAATTAGTATAGCATTGGATATATATTGACCTAAAACAAGTGTATCAACAACTCTTGTAACAGGAGGTGTATCGATTATAATAAAGTCATAAGCAGTTGTATTTATTTTTTCAAACATTGATTTCATCCGGTCTGAACTTAGTAGTACACTTGAATTTTCGCTTAAACCACCTGATGGGATAATATTTATTTTCTTTAATATCTTGTTATAAATTACAGGAGAGTTGCCCTTCTCAAGGAAATCAATTAATCCCGATGAGTTATCAAAAACATTAAACATCTTCGATAGTTCACCTTTTCTCAGATCACAATCGATGATCAAAACGTTTTTATTATTTAAAGCCATAGTAATAGCAAGATTTGCAACAATGGTAGTTTTGCCTGTATTTTCTTCACAACTAGTAACCATAATTGTTTTGTCTTTTAAATCTAGACGGGACAACTTTGTATTTAGCAGCCTGTAAGACTCGCTAATTCCTGATGTATCAGTATGCAGCATCACAAACTTATCTTTTTTGTCATTCGATTTTTTCATTTTATTACGAATGGATTTATCGAAACTTGGAATTAAAGCTAATATTGGCATATTAAATTCATTCTCAAGATCATCTAGATTAACCAGTCTTGTCTTCCTTAATTCTCCTATGAAAATAAGAACAATGCCGACAAATCCACCTAAAAACACAGCCATCATTAGAGTAAATAATTTTTTGGGCAGCACCGGTTTAAAGGGGCTGCTGGGATAATCAACTATTATTATATCCTGTAACTTTGATAACTCAGCTACTCTCATTTCCTCGCGTTTATTCAACAACACATTATATATTTTTTCAAACACTTCTTTTTCTCTGATTAATCTGGCGAGCTGACTTTCTTGTCCTGGTAATTTCCTAATCTGTGTTTCAAATCCTGACATAAGACTATTAATTTTTGCTTGTTTTTTCTCCATAGCATCAATTACAATTCGATACGAGGCTAAAGTGTTCTGGTTGTAGCTGGATAATTGTTCTTTAGTAAGACGTATTTGCTCATCAAGTTTTATAACGTCAGGATGTTTTTCGGTACGCTTCTGTAAAAGCTCCAGCCTCTGCAGCTCCAAATCTGAAAGTCGGGACATCAGAGTGGTAATTGGTGAGCTGCTCGGAGATTCGGGTGAGGGTGTAAGTAAGCCTTGATCATAATATCCGCTTGACTCCAGCTCATTTTTAAGAGCTGCTTCCTTGTTTCGGTAATCCGATAGGAGAAGGTCGGTTTGTAAGTTTTCAGCTTCCAATGTACTTTGATAGTTAAGAAGTTCCTGAGTATTCTGATCGATACTCATTATTTGTTGAGAACCTTTAAAACTGCTCAGATTATTTTCTGCATCTAATAATTTTTTCTCAACTTCGGATAATTGTTGATCTACAAAATGAAATGAGTAACGAACCATTTGCTTCTGCTGTTCCATTCTCACTTCTCTGAAGTGACGAATTATACTATTGGCAATAACATTACACGCAAGCGGAGAAACTGATCTTACATTCAATTCAAACACACCGGTATGACCAACTCTTGAGACGTTAATGCCATCGCCAAAACTTATCAGGAATTTCAGATAGTTTTTAATGTTAAAATAAATTTTACTTCCAATAGGCGCGTCTGTCCAGCTAAATTCAAATTTAGCAGCGTCAGTAATTACCATCATTCCTTTCGTATCTTGCTCTGAAGAATGAGTCGAATCAGATAAATCTGAATTATTATATTCTTTTACAGAATCAGATTCACTTACTGAGAAATCGTTAAAGCTTGTTATTAATTTATTTTCCTTATCATTCCACAGCTCAAAGCGGTTTTGACTAATTTTCTTTATATAATATTCTATCTCCGTATAATCATTTAGCAGTTGAAAATTTCTAAAGACCGGAAATCGAAAAGACATTTGTTTAGTATAGTTGTTTGCGGAATCGGGGAAATCAACGAAAATGTTATTGAACTCGAAGGAATTTCCGTTTGGATCAACTATCTTTTTAAGCTCGACATATAACTTTAACTCATTAATTACTCCACTTAAAACTTCATTAGTTTTAATCAACTCCATTTCTGTTTCAAGTTGATCTGAAGTTTGAAGTTTGACAAGTTCACTAAACTCATCTCTCTGCCCGGGGTTTTCTGCAGCTTCTTTTTTTAGTAATGCTTTGGATTCATATACGGGAGGAGTAAATTTTATGTATAGAAGTGCTAAAACTAAAGCCAGAATTACCGAAATTACTATTATAATACGTCCCCGATAAACAATATTTATTATCTCAAGCAGCGACTTTTCTTTTTTGAAGTTATTTGGCATTGTATTTTTCATAAATTCAATTTTCTATGCTAAGTAATTATCAATTATGTTGAAAAAATATTGCATAAGTAGTAACTATAAGTGCTATAGCGGATGCAACAATTGTAATCCAGGAAGAATTGCTTACCCACCAATCTCTTGGTACAAATACCTGATCACCCGACTGCAAACCGAACTCCTTGGCCGTATTGCCTTGTGTGATAATTTCATGAACATCAATCTTAATTTCATTAAAATCTCTGATTAATTTTATATTTCCTATATCAGCCGTCTCAGTTGTTCCACCAGCAAATGCCAATATCGCTGTAAATTTTTCAGAGTCAGAAACATAATAAAACCCTGGAGTTCTGACCTCTCCCAGAATGTTTATCCTGAATAATGCATTAACACTTAAATGAGGGTCTTTATACAACGAATCATAACGAGCTTCGATTTCTGATTTAATTTCTTTAAAGTCTTTATTATTTGTATTTATTGCGCCTATTAATGGTAAACTAATTAATCCATTTGGTTGAATAAAATAATCACCGGTAATAAGATCATTTATATCAAGAAAAGATATTCTGATTCCATCACTGGGGTTCAAACCCTGTGCAAAGGTATTTAGACTGCTAAATATTGATAGTGTTGCAAATAGTAAAATAGATAAATATTTCATTAGTTCATATAATTGAGTTTAAATGGATAAATAATCTAACTTAAAAAATAAATACTAAAATAATTTAATTAAATAGCTTTGAAGTTCATACTGGTTATATATAAGATTAACACAAGATGATTAATAAAATTTCATTCATAAAAACAATATTTATGCCATTAATACTAAATAATTCTTCTTTCTTAATAATGCACATGTATTTACTCATATCAAAATGAGAAAAAAGCTTTTTCGTGAATCATAATATTACTATAATCAACTTACATAAGACTAAGGCATTTTAGTATATTCAATCACTAATTTCATAATTCTGAAATAAATTGTCAATGAATTTAATAATAATCAACCAAAATCAATTAGCATAATTCTTGTGTATAATTACAACTGAACAGAGAAAAATCTTTTATCGATATAAAGTTTTTCTTTAAGAATATCATTTAAAAGATCGTTCATTTTATGAATACAAATAATTAAAGTTTGAATTTTTAGATATAAACTTAGATCTAAATACGAAAAATAAATTTGTATAAGTTAATGTTAATCCTTATATACAGGATATACTTGACAATATAGTAATTACTTTGGTGAAATTGTTTTTGTAATTATAACAAGATCTACAAGTACATTTAACATAAAACTAACTGAGTGAAAACAAATTGAATATAATGTATCAACGATTAAGGAACTTTAGAAAGAGTAATTTTGAAAATGTGTTCTATCATCTTTAGATTATATTATAAATTGCAGATTGAAAATTGTAAATTAAAATTAAAAAATTTCTTCAAATCATAAATGAAAGGAAAGATAGCCTTGCAAAACAAAAATATAGTAGTTACCGGAGGAGCTGGATTTTTAGGCTCGCATTTAGTTCGTTTATTACTTGATAAAGGCAATAAAGTAACAATATTAGATGATTTTTCACATGGAAAAGAACTACATTTAAAGGAAATTGCTAACAACCCTAATCTTAATGTAATTAAGGGAGATATAACTAACATTAATGATGTTGAAAAAGCATTTGAAAATAAACAAATAGTCTTTCATCTTGCAGTTCTTGATTTACGGCAATCCATTAAAGAACCGCAAAGAGTAAATGATGTTATAGTAGATGGAACACTAAATTGTTTAAATGTTGCCCGCAAAAATAATATTGAACTGTTTGTTAACTGCTCTTCTTCAGAAGTTTTTGGAACAGCGCAATATATCCCAATGGATGAAAAACATCCTCTGTTACCCGAAACACCGTATGCAGCTTCAAAAGTTGCTCAGGATATGTACACTTTTAGTTTTGGAAGAACTTACGGATTACCCTGGACTACTGTAAGACCATTTAATATGTATGGACCTAACTCTCACTGGCAGGGTTACCGAGGAGAATTGATACCTAAAATGATTGTCAGAGCAATGAATAAACAACCTTTGGTTATTTTTGGTGAAGGCGATCAAACCAGAGATTTTATTTATGTTGAAGATGCAGCAAAAGGAATATATGATGTTGTTAATAATAAAGCATGTCTTAATAAAAACATAAACATTTGTACGGGAAAAGCTACTACTATTAGAAGTATAGCTGAAGCAATTTGTAATGAATTTTCGCTTGATCCTAAAGTTTATATTCAAAAGCAGGCGCCTCGCCCTGGCGATGTTATGAAACATCTTGGAGGCAATTCCAACTTTAAAGAGCTGACAGGTTATTTACCTCAAACAACTCTTGAAGAAGGAATAAGTAAAACGATTGCCTGGTTTAAAAACCTACCATATTCTCCTGAAGAGTTACTTAAGCAAGAAGTTTTAAGAAGCTGGGAGTAAAAGAATATTTTACACGGAAAAAAATTTCTAATTACAGGTTCTACCGGTCGTTTAGGCAAAGAAATTTGCCAACGACTGGAAGACCTTAATGCTACAGTATTTCCAATAATCTTAAAAGGTTACCCTGAGCTGCCTAAAAGAGTGGAATGGACATCATCTGTAAAACCTTTGAAAATTTATAATAAAGAAGATTTAAACCAGCTTGAAACGGTTGATTATGTTATTAATTTTCATTGGAGAGTTGATCGGACCAAATCATTTTCTGAACAATTGTTATATGAGATAAATTCAAATATAAGTATGCATGAATTCTTTTGGGATTGGTTAAAAGCGAACTCTCCTAAAAAATTCATTAATATTTCTACTATTAAAATATTTAGTGAGTTAAATGAAAGCCCGGTCTCTACATCATCTGTTCCTCAGCCATTAACACCTTATGGAATATCAAAAGTAGCTGCTGAAAATTATTTCAGAGCCTTTTTTAACAGGACATCTACCCAGGTTACTAATTTAAGATTAGGATCAATTTCAGCATTAGGTGAAGTGCCGACTCAACTGTTAACCCAGCTGTTTAACAGTGCTTTTAATAATAAAAAAATTACTGTAAATAAAGGACATGTTTCAAATATTTTATATATAGATGAAGCAATAGATTTGATAATTAATTCTGCCTTAATTGGTGAAGCACAGAATTACTTTCTCATTGGGGATGGACTATTAAACGAGGATATCTCTAAAAGATTCGAAGAGTTAAGTCATCGAAAGCTTAATGCTGAATACAGGGATCTGAATCCTGGAGTGATTGACCCTGGGTTTATTTCAGATACTTACAAATTGAAATCATCTTGGACCAGATCCTATACACTAGATTCCATGATTGAACTGATTATAAAATTAAATCTCAGAAACTCTTCCACTTTAGATTCAAAAAAGTAAGTCATTATTTTAAGTAATGAAGGAATATTTTATTAAAATAATCTTAGCATTAAAGTTGTAGTTAAAATGTAATATTTAAGATTCTATATATAGGCTAAGCAAACAATTGTGCTCGACAGAAGTCTAAGCAGATTCCGGGTCGGGTTAGGAATGATAGATAAGGATAACATTAATACATACTCAATTACCAATGACCTTGTTAGGTTAAGGAATTAATTATTTAAAAATAAAAAATCTATAGAATAATAAACTATATCTGAAAATAATAACAATAAATATCTTTGCGACTTAAAATAAATTACTGGAGAAAAAATGAATATTCCGTTTTTAGATCTTAAAGCAAACTATAACTCAGTCAAAGCTGAGGTTGATGCAGCTATTCAACAGGTTTTGAATAACACTGCTTACATCCTGGGTGCATCAGTTCAGAATTTTGAAAGAGATTTTTCTGCTGCCCATCAGGTTAAATATTGTCTTGGTACAAGTTCAGGTACTGATGCTAATCATCTTGTATTATGGGGTTTAGGGGTAGGGCCCGGTGATGAAGTAATTGTTCCGGCTAATACATTTATAGCTACTGCGTGGGGTGCAACTCTTTGTGGTGCAACACCGGTTTTTGTTGATTGTCATCCTGAAAACTACAATATAGATCCTGCTAAGGTAGAAAAAGCCATAACAAAAAAGACAAAGGCAATTGTTGCAGTTCATCTTTATGGACAGAGTGCAGATCTTGATCCTTTAATTGATATTGCAAAAAAACATAAACTTATTCTGGTAGAAGATGCTGCCCAGGCACATCTGGCAGAATATAAAGGGAAACTAGTTGGAGGATTAACTGATGCTGCTTCATTTAGTTACTATCCTGGTAAAAATCTTGGTGCATACGGTGAAGGCGGTGCAGTGACAACAAATGACGAAGTACTTTTTAATAAAATTAAAAAGCTTCGTGAACATGGACAATCTCAAAAATATTATCATGATACATTTGGGCATAATTACAGAATGGAAGGAATACAGGGTGCTGTACTTGGTGTAAAATTAAAATATCTTAGCAAATGGACTGATGCAAGGAGGTCTGTTGCCGCAAAATATTATGAAGGTTTGAAAGATTTAACAAAAGTGATTACTCCAAAAGAAATGTCATACGCGAAACACGTGTATCATTTATTCGTAATTCAATTAAATGATGGAAGTCTTGATGCAAGTAATCAATTAAGGGATAGACTAAAAGACTTCTTACTGCAAAATGGTGTTAATGTTGGATTGCACTATCCGATTCCATTACCTATGCAGGAGTGTTTTAAAGGTCTTGGATATAAAAAAGGGGATTTCCCTAATTCAGAAAGAATTGCTGAAACAGGATTATCATTGCCAATGTTTCCTGAGATGACCGATGAACAGATTAACTATGTAGTTACAAAGATAAAAGAGTTCTTTAATAAATAGTTATTGTAACCTTATTAAGGATAATTTCAGCCCGATGATTTGAATCGGGCTTTTTTAATAATATGTTCTCCAATCATTTATAATTGTCTCAAATCTCTTAATAACAACTATCTGAAATCTCATTTTGAAATCATTCTTTATCTAAAGCTGCTAAAATGATTAAAAAATAAAGATTTAGCAGATGGCACAATTCCTGAAAGTTAAGGAAAACTTAACTATTTCTTTTAACCTTATGAAAAAAAATTACAGATATAAATACTTTTTTGGGATTGCAGACTATTTTATTCTGAATTTCTCATTTTTAGTTTCAATTTTTGCACTTCGAAATAATACATCATTAAACTTTTTTGAGTTTTATGGATCGATTCCAGGGATACTTTTATTAGTGTTTTTAATTTCATTAATCATTGTACTGATATTTCTGTATAATGGTCTTTATCGCCTGGATATAATTCTGAATCGAACAGCACACTTTACACAAATACTTAAGGCAATTTATTACAGCTCATTGAAAATCGTGCTGTTATCCTTTTTGCTTGATTCCAGAACAATTATTGATTCAAGATTGCTTTTTGTGTTTTTCTTTTTGATTTCAATTGGCTTATTATTTTTAGTACGTGTTGAATTGCTAAAATGGTTATATATTGAATTAAGTCAGAGCAGTTTTAAAAGAAATGTTATAATAGTTGGTGATGGTAAACCCGGAAAACTTTTAGCTACAAAATTGATATACGAAAATCCGCTTGGTTTAAATATTCTTGGTTTTGTTGATGATACAAGAAATGTTGGTGATTTTGTTGTTGCCGGTAAAAAAGTTTTGGGTAATCTGGGAAACCTGAAAGAGATTCTTAATAAAAATAAGGTTGATGAATTAATAATTGCTGTTGAAAATGAGTCTTATGAAAAATTCTATGATATTATTGATTACTGCAAAACATTTAATGTCCCTTTAAGAATAACATCAAATCTGCTTGATGTTGTTAGCCAAAAATTAAAGATAGAGAAATATTCAGATATTCCGGTTATAGATGTTTCTCCTCAATATAATGATGGATTTACACTTGGACTTAAAAGAGTTTCCGATGTTGTGATTGCCTTTTTTGCTATCTTAATTCTTTCTCCTGTTATGACGTTTATTATAGCAATGGTTAAATTATCATCTCCCGGGCCTATCTTTTTTAAGCAAAAAAGAATTGGTAAAGACGGTAAAGAATTTAATTTTTACAAATTCAGATCAATGAAGCAATTAGATGGCGAAGATGAAGAACGTAAAAAAATGATGATCGAATTTATGAGAAACGGCTCAGATAAAAATGGAGATACTAAAATAATCAATGAAAGCCGTGTTACCTGGATTGGGAAGATAATCAGAAAGACCTCGCTTGACGAGTTACCTCAATTATTCAATGTAATTAAAGGTGATATGAGCCTTGTTGGTCCAAGACCTTGCTTACCTTACGAGTTTGAAAATTATGACGAATGGCAGAAGAGAAGAGTTAGTGTTATTCCCGGCTGCACAGGAGTCTGGCAGGTTTGGGGAAGAAGTATTGTTTCTTTTCAGGAGAGTATAGTGTTAGACTTATATTATGTTAACAATATGTCTCCCTGGCTGGATATACAGTTGATGTTCCAAACTGTGCCTGTTATGCTTTTCTCAAAAGGCGCTAAATAATTTTTTCTTTACTTTTTTTAACAAGGATTTTTTATGAAAGTAGCTATAGTTGGATTAGGATACTGGGGACCAAACTTACTTAGAAATTTTCTTGCACAACCTGATGTAGAACAGGTTATAGCATGTGATTCAAGAGAAGACAGATTAAAGTTAATGAAACAGAAGTTTCCAAGTATTATCCTTGAAAAAGATTGTGATAAAACTTTAACCGGTGACTGTGATCTTGTAGTTATAGCAACACCTGTTGCAACACATTATCCAATTGCAAAAAAAGCACTGTTAAATGGAAAACATATCTGGGTTGAAAAACCTTTTACAGCTAATGTCGCTGAGGCTGAGGAACTAATTGAAATAGCTGAGTCTAAAAATCTTAATATTTTTGTCGATCATACGTTTATCTATAATGGTGCTGTTATTAAGATGAAAGAATTAGTTGAAAAAGGTGAATTGGGAAACATATTATACTTTGACTCTGAGAGAATTAATCTTGGATTATTTCAAAGAGATGTTAATGTTATATGGGATCTTGCTCCTCACGATCTTTCAATTATGCAGTTTATTCTTGGTCTTAAAGCAAAGGCTATTTCTGCAAATGGAATTGCAAACTTTAATGGCAAAGAAAATATTGCACATATAAGCATTTACTTTGAAGATAATTGTTTTGCACATTTTCATGTTAACTGGCTTTCACCAGTAAAAATAAGAAGAATGATTGTCGGTGGTTCTAAAAAGATGCTTGTTTATGACGATATGGAAAATTTCGAAAAATTTAAAGTGTATGATAGTGGAATCGATATAAAGACAACTGAAGGAATTCATGAAGCATTAGTTCAATACAGAATAGGTGATATGTTCTCTCCTAAAGTAAATCAGACTGAAGCTCTTGCACTTGGTG
>JAVEUY010000279.1:0-4494 GCA_034005315.1 Ignavibacteriaceae bacterium
ATTTAACTGAAATGCTCAAATGGAAGATTGAAGTTAAAAGTAAAATCAATAAGGGAACTGAGTTTTTGATAACAATTCCCGTATCACATAAAATTTAAAAAAATTATTTAACTAAATATCAATTGATATTGTTCATCCAATTTCAGATTTTTGCACATAAATCAAAAAAACGGAATCATCTGCTGTTTTGAGCAATATTATTATAACAATCAATTTTAACTCAGCTAATCCTTTAATTGTGGTCTTCACCCTTTAATTAAACCAATTATAAATCATAAAATTATGCCGATAAAAAAAACTTCCAAAACAAAAAAAGAACCTAAGACATTTGTGCTTGATACAAATGTTATTCTTCACGACGCAGAATCAATTAATATGTTTCAGGAAAATGATGTAATTGTTCCGTTAACTGTAATTGAAGAGCTTGATCAATTTAAACGGGGAAGCCAGGTCATTAATCTTAATGCCCGTCAGTTTGCAAGAACTCTTGATTCAATAACCGGTTCAGCTTTATTTAACGGGGGAATTTCAATGGGCAAAGGACGGGGAAAACTTCGTATTGCAATCTCCAAGGGAATTTCACCAGCTATACGGGATGTTTTTATTGATGATACACCCGATCATCGTGTTTTAAGTGTTGCGTTTGAATGGCAGAATAAATTGAAAAACAAATCTCAGGTTATTCTTGTTACAAAAGATGTTAACCTTAGGATGAAAGCAAAAGCACTTGGCATCGTTGCTGAAGATTATACAACAGACAGAGTTAAAAACATTGAAGAACTTTATAGCGGAAAAGATATAATTGATAATTTTGATGATGATGTTCTTTTAAACTTGTTTCATCCGCCTTATGAAGTCAGTGCTAATAAACTTTTAAAGAAACTAAACAGAGAAGCATTTCCAAATAAATATTTTATACTGAAAAATCAGTTCAGATCTGTATTGGCTCACTTAAATTCAACCCGGGAAAATCTTGTTAAGATTGATAAAACAACTGTATATGGAATAACTCCAAGAAACGCTGAACAGACATTTGCGGTTGATGCACTGATAAACCCTGAAATAAGACTTGTCTCGCTAACAGGCAAAGCAGGTACCGGTAAAACATTACTGGCTTTAGCCAGTGCACTTTATGCTAAAAAAAGTTACAGACAAATTTATATCGCCCGCCCGATAGTTCCTTTAAGTAATAAAGATATCGGATTTTTACCGGGAGATGTGGAAAGTAAACTTGCACCTTATATGCAGCCTTTGTGGGATAATTTAAAAGTAATTCAGGATCAATTTCCTGAAAATGATAAACAACATCTTGCAATTGATGCAATGCTAAAAGATCAAAAGCTGGTGATAGAGCCGTTATCTTATATAAGAGGAAGAAGCCTGCAAAGAATTTTCTTTATTGTTGATGAAGCACAAAATCTTACTCCGCATGAAATTAAAACAATAATCACACGTGCCGGTGAAGGTTCAAAAATTGTTTTTACCGGAGATGTTTACCAGATTGACCATCCATATCTTGATGGACAATCGAACGGACTTTCGTATCTTATAGATAGATTTAAAGGACAAAAATTATATGCTCACATAAATCTTGAAAAAGGTGAGCGTTCAGAATTAGCCGAATTGGCAAGTAATCTTTTATAAAGGAATATTATGAAAAAAATAAAATTTGTTTTAGCCGGATTTATTATCGTTACATTATTCAGCGGCTGTCTGCAGGTAGATACAAAAGTAAATCTTAATCAGGATGGAAGCGGAACTATTGAAGAGACCGTTGTAATGAAAACTGAATTTATTAATATGATGAAAGAATTCGCTGCTATTTTTGACTCCGCAAAGATAGATGAGTTTAATGTGTTTAATGAAGACAGATTAAAATCGAGAGTTGGTGATTTTGGAGAAGGAGTTAAATATGTTTCGGGCGAAAATTATTCAATTCCCGGCTACGAAGGTTTTAAAGCTCTTTACACATTCACTGATATTAATAAAATAAGAATTAACCCAAGTCCTGAAGACAAAGTACCTTTTGGAGAAGATTCTGAGGAATCGGATGAAACATCTGTTAACAATGATTTTTTTCTATTTAAGTTTTCAAAAGGTAACCCGGCAACATTAGTAGTTGAATTTCCAAAATCTGAAAATGAAAATAACAGCAGTTCTGAAGATACTTCTGAATATGAAGATTCAACCTTTAGTGATCAGAATCTGGAAAAGTTAACAGATATGTTTGATGGATTAAAGATTTCAACAGTTCTTAACTTTAACAGCAGCATTAAAGAAACAGATGCTTCTTTTATTGATGGAAATACTATAACATTACTCCGGGTGGATTTTTCCGAGATAATAAAGAATAAAGAAGTAATGAAAAATCTTGAGAAGAAAAAACCTGAAACAATGGAAGAGTTTAAAGCAGCTATTGGCGATCTTGAAGGAATAAAGATTGAATTTAAAGATAAAATAACTACAAAATTTTAATACATAACAGGAAACAATATGAACAAACTAATTTTATTTCTGGCGATGATAATTTCTTTTTCTGTTTTTGCACAGACAGAAAAATTTGGCAGAGAGATTACTCTTAAAGAAAAAACAAGTATCTCAAAAATATTAGCAAACCCCGAAGAATTTCTGGATAAAAATGTACTTGTTGAAGGTGAAGTTCTTGATGTTTGCTCAATGGCTGGCTGCTGGATGGAATTAAAAAGCGATGCTGAGGATCAGAAAATCAAAATTAAAGTTAAAGATGGAGATATAGTTTTTCCGGTTGAAGCAAAAAATAAAACCGCAGTTGTTGAGGGAACTGTTTATAAAATAAATCTGACTAAAGAAGAAGCGTTAGAGTATTACGAACATGTTGCAGAAGAACAAGGTGTTACATTCGATCCTTCAACTGTTACCGGACCAGTAACGATTTATCAGATTAAAGGTCTTGGGGCTGAGATTAATTAACAAAGAGCTTTGAGTTTTAATTAAGGGCTCTGATGAGCCCTTTTTTATTTATCACAAATTGCTTTAACCTTTATATTCTCTTAATTAAATTTGATCAAAAAGATTATAGAAATTTATGCAGGTTTATACTTACTCGTGGATATGGAAACTTATTTACCGATATGCAAATTTTGTTGTATCAGTTTTACTTATTTTCTATTTAATACCGCTGGCAATTAATCTTGATAAAAATTTATTACTGCTGCTTCCATTTATAATTTCATTACTTCTGCTTTATTATATAAACAAATCATATTTTATCTTTTATAAACTTGTACCTTATAAAATTGAAGCAGATGAACATAAGATGGTCTGCTCTGATTTTTTCTTTAAAAGAAAAACAATAACTATCTACTATAAAGATATTGAATCCTTAACCGGAGGTATTTTTGATGCCAGGTACAGAGGTTTAATGAAGGTTTGTGATGGAAAAAATAAAATATGTATCGGATTTTTTGACAAAATGAAAAATTCCAATAAACTGATTACAATAATTTTAAGTAAAGTTGATAAAGTAATTTATGATGATGTGATCGGAAAATTAGAGGAAGTAAAACTAAGACGGAGTAAAAAAGCAAAATGAAAATTGCTGTATTACTTTCCGGCGGCGTTGATAGTTCTGTTGCCCTCCGTCTCTTAAAAGATAAAGGATATGATGTAACTGCATTTTATCTTAAGATCTGGCTGCAGGATGAATTTTCATTTCTTGGTGACTGTCCATGGGAAGAAGACCTTGAATTTGCACGCGCAGTATGTAAACAAGTCAATACACCGCTCGAAATTATAAATATGCAGAATGAATATTGGGACTCTGTTGTCTCTTACACAATTTCTGAAATCAAAGAAGGAAGAACACCTAATCCAGATATGTTTTGCAACAGATTAATTAAGTTCGGACAGTTCTTAAATAAAATAGATAACTCATTTGAAAAGGCTGCATCGGGACATTATGCAAAAGTTGAAAAAGTAAACCAGCATTATTTGTTAAAAACTTCTCCCGATCCGGTTAAAGATCAAACATATTTTCTTGCATATTTAACTCAAAGTCAGTTAAGCAGAGCAATGTTTCCTATCGGTGAATTTACTAAAAAGGAAATAAGAGTATTAGCGGAAAAATATAATCTGCCCAATATGAAAAGAAAAGACAGTCAGGGAATTTGTTTTTTAGGAAAGATTAAATTTTCTGATTTTATCAAACATCATCTTGGAGAAATTGAAGGCGATATTATTGATATCGACAGCAATAAAGTAATGGGTAAACACAAAGGATATTATTTTTATACAATTGGTCAGCGCTCAGGTTTAAGATTGGGCGGCGGACCCTGGTTTGTTGTAAAAAAAGATATTCAGAATAACATCATATATATCTCACTTGAAAATTTAACTGAACGTTCGCGTAAAACTTTTACTGTCGGAAAATTTAACTGTATAACAAATGATGCTTTACCTGAAAATGATTTAAGAGTAAAAATAAGACACGGCGAAAGATCTTATAAATGCAGTCTT
>JAVEUY010000280.1:0-4494 GCA_034005315.1 Ignavibacteriaceae bacterium
GATCAATATAGTAACAATATCTATCATTGCACCTTTTGCAGTATCGGCTAATCTTTTAGTAACACCGCTTTCTTTAAGTAAGTTTCCGAAGAACAGCATACCTAATAAAGGCATAGCACTCGGACTTATTAAAGTTGTTAAGATAAGACCAACTATTGGAAATAATATTTTTTCTAACCTTGAAACTGAACGCGGGGGTTTCATTCTTATAACACGTTCTTTATCGGTTGTTAACAATCTCATTATCGGCGGTTGAATAACAGGAACAAGTGCCATATAAGAATAAGCTGAGACTGCTATTGCTCCAACTAAATCAGGTGCAAGTTTTGATGCAAGAAATATCGCTGTTGGTCCATCAGCACCTCCGATAATTCCGATTGCAGCAGCTTGTTCCGGCAAGTAACCAAGTACAAGAGCAATCATATAGGCGCCAAAAATTCCTAACTGTGCAGCAGCACCAAGTAAAAGTAGTTTTGGGTTTGAAAGGAGTGTTGAAAAATCAGTCATTGCACCAATGCCTAAAAAGATCAGCGGAGGATATATCCCTTTTATTACTCCAAAGTACAAGTAGTTCATTACACTGCCGTCTTCATAAACACCTATCTGTAAATTTGCATCCTGCAGAAAAGGTATATTACCAATCAGAATTCCAAAACCAATCGGGATAAGTAATAATGGTTCATATTCCTTTGTTATGGCTAAATGAATAAAAGCCAAAGCTACTGTTATCATTACAACATGACCAATTGTAAAATGGGGGAATGCAGTATATTGAAAAAACTGTTCGAAACCATGCGCTATAAAATCGAAAAAATTTCCCATAGTTATTCTCCGATTTCTATAAGAACATCGCCTTCAAGAACAGAGTCACCGGCTTTAACTTTGATTACTTTTATTACACCATCTTTATCAGCATTTATATTGTTTTCCATCTTCATAGCTTCGAGCGTAATTAGTTTTGTTCCTAACTTGATCGCATCACCTTCTTTAACATGTATATTAAGTATCACACCCGGTAAAGGTGATTTAACAAACCCTGCACCTTTTGGTGATGTTGGTGAACTTGTTTTTTGCTGAGATGGGGCAATATCAGTTGAAGGTACAGCTACTGACCGGATGAGTTTTGGTGTTTTACTTTGTGAAATTACTTTATCCAGTTCAACTTTATAGGTTGCACCGTTAACTTCAATTTCTGCAATGTTATCTTCAACATTTACGATATTTACATCGTATTTATTACCCTGGATAGTAAACTTAAATTTTTTCATAATTGTTATCCTCTAAAATCTGGGATGTTGTCTTAGTCCGTAGATTTTTGAACTCCACGGTGAGTATGTTCTTGAAACTTTATTTATAGTTAAAACCGTATCTTCTTTATCGTGCATTTCTGAATAATAAAGATGGATAGCCATAGCAATCGCAGCATTGACTTCACCAGAAATACTTTGATCCTCTTTAATCTCTCCGGTTTTACCTTCTCTTTTTAACAGTCTTTTTATATTTAGATTAAGAGCCTTGGTCAGATTGGCAAAGATCATATATAGAAATAACAGTGCTGCAAACACTACTAAATATCCTATAACTGCCATTCCAATTCCCCAGGGATCAAGTTCTAAAAACTTAACTGAATTTTTATGAATAATTGTTGCTGAGGAATCAACTGCAGCTTGTTGTATCAATCCTAAAAACATTTTAACTCCTTTCTATAACGGAAGATTAGAATGTTTCTTCGGAGGATTTGTATCCTTCTTGGTTGCAAGTGATTGCAATGCCCTGATAACTCTGAATCTTGTATTTCTCGGTTCAATTACATCATCAATGTATCCGTATTTTGCAGCAACATAGGGAGTAGCAAATTTCTTCCTGTAATCTTCTTCACGCTCTTTAACAAATTTAATTCTTTCTTCAGGATCAGTTATTAATTGCAACTCTTTTTGATGCAAAACTTCTATTGCGCCCTTTGGTCCCATTACAGCAATTTCAGCTCCGGGCCAGGCATAATTTATATCGCCTCTTAAATGCTTTGAACTCATAACATCATACGCACCGCCATAAGCTTTGCGTAAAATGACAGTTACTTTTGGAATAGTAGCTTCGCCGAAAGCAAATAATAATTTTGCACCGTGTATAATGATTCCGCCGTACTCTTGTGTTGTACCGGGTAAAAATCCAGGAACATCAACAAACGTAACAATCGGAATATTGAAAGCATCACAAAATCGTACAAATCTTGCTGCTTTACGCGATGAGTTAATATCAAGAACTCCTGCGAGATAGTTCGGCTGATTAGCAACAATACCAACAGGCATTCCGTTAAATCTTGCAAATCCTGTAACTATGTTTGGAGCATAGTGTCTCTGAATCTCTAAAAATTCATGATGATCAACAACAGCATGAATCACGTCTTTAACATCGTAAGGTTTATTAGTTTGTTCAGGAATAATTGAGTTAAGAAAATCTTCAAGTCTGTCAATCGGATCATCACAGGGGAGAATAGGCGGATCTTCAAGATTGTTCTGCGGTAAATAACTTAAAAGTTTTCTGATTAATTGTATTCCTTCTTCTTCAGTATCAGCAACAAAATGTGTAACACCGGATTTTGCACCGTGCACCATTGCACCGCCAAGTTCTTCTTCGGTTACTGTTTCGCCTGTTACTGTTTTTACAACCTTCGGTCCGGTTACAAACATATAACTGGTTTTATTTGACATTATAATAAAATCTGTAAGAGCAGGGGAGTAAACTGCGCCGCCGGCACAAGGACCAAAAATTGCAGATATCTGTGGAATTACTCCTGAGGCTAATATATTTCTTTGGAAAATATCTGCATATCCGCCAAGTGATTTAACACCTTCCTGAATTCTTGCACCACCGCTGTCATTTATGCCGATTACCGGTGCACCAACTTTTAGTGCTTTATCCATAACCTTACAAATTTTTTGTGCATACATCTCAGAAAGTGATCCGCCGAATACTGTAAAGTCCTGAGAGAATACATAAACTAATCTTCCATCAATTGTTCCGTACCCGGTAACTACACAGTCTGAAAGATATGATTCTTTATCTAATCCAAAGTCAATGCTTCGGTGACAGACGAACATATCAAATTCTTCAAAACTGCCTTCATCTAACAGCAGTTCAAGTCTTTCTCTTGCTGTTAATTTACCTTTCTTGTGTTGTGATGCAATACGCTTTTCACCGCCGCCAAGTTTAGCTTGCTGACGAAGCGCCATTAACTCTTTTATTTTATTTTCCATTGCCATTTTGTTTTCCTGTAATTCGTTTTAGTTTATCTAAAATAATTTCAGCTCTTAAAATATTTTAAATTGAATTTTTTAGCCGGTTTAATTATGGTTTTTCACAAAGTTCTGTTAATACTCCAAATGTTGACTTTGGATGAAGAAAAGCAATATTTAAACCTTCTGCACCTTTTCTGCCCTTCTCATCAATTAAAACTATATTCTTGGATTTAACTTCATCAAGTGAATTTTGTAATCCTTTTACTGCAAAAGCCAGGTGGTGTATTCCTTCACCCTTCTTTTCAATAAACTTTCCAATTGGTCCATCCGGTGAAGTTGATTCAAGTAATTCTATTTTTGTTTGACCAATCATAAAAAATGCAGTTTTAACTTTTTGATCAGCAACCTCTTCCACAGCATAACATTTTAATCCGAGTACATCTTCATAATATTTTTTTGCTTCGTCAATGTTTTTAACTGCAATCCCGATATGTTCAATGTGTGTTATATTCATCTTAGTTACTTTTTAATTATATAATGATAAGTAATTAATTAAAATCGCTGTATTTTTGCAAAGTTAATGCCAGTTTCAATATTCAATTTAAATTGAATTTATGTTAATTAGATGAATTTGATAATTGTTAATCAATCCTTATTGCAAGAAAATCCAATAATCTATTTTCCTGTTTATGAGAAATAAAGCATTTCATTTAGAGTTCTACTTTTCATTATTAGCAATAAGTGATTAAATAAAAACTTCTTAGACTTTCTTGCACAGAATACTCAAATTTTCTATTTTTACAACCTGATTTTAAAACTGTTTTTAACCTTTTTGTTGCCGGGGTGGCGGAATTGGTAGACGCACAGGACTTAAAATCCTGTGGGAACTTGTTCCCGTGCCGGTTCGAGTCCGGCCCTCGGTACCAAATTTATGTT
The DNA here is from genome assembly GCA_034005315.1 of Ignavibacteriaceae bacterium. Classification (GTDB taxonomy): domain Bacteria; phylum Bacteroidota; class Ignavibacteria; order Ignavibacteriales; family Ignavibacteriaceae; genus IGN3. The sequence continues at coordinate 4,176 of JAVEUY010000280.1, forward strand.
AATTATTGATGTACAGTTATTAAGTTAATTGTACATTTTTATTTATAGGGTAATATACTCAGCTCTTAGCTCAGTTGGTTAGAGCGTCCCGACTTTGTCGGGGATGTCAAAGATTACGAAGTAATATATAAAGTTAAATAAACGGGCTCTTAGCTCAGTTGGTTAGAGCGTCTGCTTGACGTGCAGGAGGTCAAAGGTTCGACTCCTTTAGAGCCCACAATAGAATTGAGCAGGCAGTTATCGGAGTTAACTCCGATTTTTTTGTTAGGAAAATATATGCAAAAATAAAAATAACATTTCCGGATGGTGCAGTTAAAGA
>JAVEUY010000281.1:0-4470 GCA_034005315.1 Ignavibacteriaceae bacterium
AATTACTTGAACTTACTAATAAAGGTGCTGATGCTGTTTTAAATTCTGATGATCCTTTTATTTTTTATGTATTAAACACACAGGATCAGTTGAAAAAAATGCAGGCAGAAAATAAAGCACGGTTTGACAGAGAAGAAATATTAAATCAAATGCTCGGCGAAGCTTTGTATAAAGTTTATGGAGATGCGATTCCGCCGGATGCAACGGGAACATTACGTTTAGCTGATGGAATTGTTAAAGGATATAATTACAACGGCACAAAAGCTCCGGTTAAAACTACTTTTTACGGTTCATTAGACCGTTATTATTCATTTAGTAAAAAGTTTCCTTTTAACCTGCCGGCATATTGGGAAAATCTTCCAAAGGAATTTGATCTTTCAAAGTCTCTGGATTTTGTAAGCACAAATGATATTGTCGGCGGCAACTCCGGAAGTCCTGTTGTAAATATTAAAGGTGAAATAGTTGGACTTGCATTCGATGGAAACATTGAAAGTCTGCCAAGTAATTTTATTTACACAACCGAAGCAAACAGAACAGTATCAGTAAGTGCTGCGGGAATGATGGAAGCTATCCGGAATCTGTATAAGGCAGCAAGATTAAGCGATGAGCTGACAAACGGAAGGATGAGATAATATGTATTGGCTGATTTTATTTATTGCCGGATTATTTGAAGTTGCCTGGGCAATCGGATTAAAATATACAGAAGGATTTTCAAAACCATTGCCTTCAGTATTTACTGTTGCGTGTATGATAATCTCAATGGGAATGCTTGCGTATGCAATTAAACATCTTCCTGTTGGAACTGCTTATGCTGTGTGGACAGGAATCGGGGCTATCGGAACAGCTATACTCGGAATGATTTTATTTGGTGAATCGAAAGAGTTGATAAGAGTATTTTTTATTTTTCTGATTGTTATTGGTATTGTCGGATTAAAAGTGTTTTCAGATGATTTAGGTAATTAATCTGTTTATGAATATGTGAGCTTGAGCTTATTCAGCTTTAATTACATTTCCGATGAGCTGATTAAAGAAACGAGGAAGATACTTGGAAAAGTTGTGAAGAATATATCTGACTCACGTTGACTGCACAGATCCTTTAGCTAACGGATAAAAAGCCCCGATTTCTCGGGGCTTGCAAGAGCAATAAAGGAGAGATTACTTTAACAGCATTAGCTTTGAGGTTTTTACAAATACTTCCTGGTTCTCAAGTGATTTTATACTTATCCTGTACAAATAGACAGCAGAGGAAACTAATACACCGTTATCATTTTTTCCATCCCAAATAATATTTTGATATCCTGATGGCTGAGAAGCAAAGCTAAACGATTTTACTTCTCTTCCCATAATGTCATAAATAGTTAGCTCAACTGATGACTGATAAGGTAAAGTATAACTTATAGTCGTTGAAGGGTTGAATGGATTTGGATAGTTACCAAGAAGATTATACTCTTTTGGTAATCCAGACTCCGTATTTTCAGAATAAGTAGAATTGGATTTACCTAGATATTCCGTACCGCTTTCGTTAAACAGGTTCTGTGCAATTGCCAATCTCATTAAATATTCTTCATCTGTTAGGTTAAGTGATACTAATTCATGAAGTAATTGTTCCACTAATTCCATATCGTTCGCATAATTTAGCGCAGCAAAGAATTTTTCGAACAAGGCATTTACTGCATAGTAAGTACTTGGATAATCATTAATTACTTTACTTAATAGCAACATTGCTTGATCATATTTATCTTCGCCAAGAAGTATTCATGAAAATAACGTTAGTACTATTGGTTTATAAGACTGATTACCCAAAAACAAATTCTCTAAATAATTTCGGATATTCTGGATGTGATATCTATTTTTTATACCAGCTAACCTTCTAAGAGCAAAACCAGGAAAGTTATTAGTTCTAATCATTTGTTTATAATGCTGAATAGCCTCTACAATTCTTTCCTGAGCTTCAAGATAAACACCTGCTAAAACACTACTATCAGGATTAAAACCAGCTCCTTCAGTTAAGGAATTATTAATAGATGGAATAAGATTTATACCCTCTTCACTGATAACCCCCGGCCACACCTGATTCCAAGGATCTGAAACTAAAGGATAATCTGGATCCAAAGTGGAAGTGCCATCTACGTATATTTGAGCCCCATCGTTTCCCCACCAGTTACATTCAGCATAAAGTTCGCTATGCTGATAAGATTTAGCATCTAATGAATTATTGTAAATGCTGTTATTACTTCCATATGATTTCCACATCCCGGCAAAAATAAAACCACTCCATCCCGCAGCGATGCCAATAGAATTGTCTCTTACACGATTATTTGGTTTGAAAACCTGATGTGCATAATTGGAAAAATATGCATCACTTCCACCTCCGATGTACATTCCCCACATAAAACCACTGATATCGTTGTGGGCAATGTACCCATTTGTATAGTTACCAAGAATAATTCCCTGATACTGATGATATTGTGGGTTATTACTGCTTTTTTTAATTGTATTATGAAGAATTAAAGGAGATAATCCTGATGCATCACAATTAATACCGTTCTGGAGTGGTTCAATAATTTGGTTGTTTAATATTTGTGGCTGAGAATTATAAATGTAAACTCCTTCGGTGCAAAGAAATATTATTGAATTCTGTATTTTAACATTTGCTCCATTTAGACAGCGAATGCCAATACCATTTTTTATAAAAACGTTATTAAGTACAGAACTTGATGCACTTGCACCATTGAAAATAACCGAACCCCAGTTATTTAAACCGCCATTCAATTCACAGCTTGATGCATTCAAAGTTCCGTTTACAATTAGTGAGGCATTGTTTAGGAAAGTTATTACAGAGTTTGGGTGTATCGTTAATGTTATGCCAGAAGGGACACTGATGTTACCGGTAATTGTAACACAGCCACGCCAGTTAGTGTTACTTGTTAGTATGCCTGATGTAATAAATGTATTTGGAACATTACCTATTGCCGTTGGAACTTCAGCATAATGATGGTATCCTGTATTATCAATGCCACTTGTACTTATGTATGCTTTGACTCGCCCGTTATCGTCTCTCTGCCACAAGAAACCATCTGGCAAGGATGGAATATTAATATAACTTTCATTTTGTGTCTCAAATACTAATACTCTTCCGCAGCTATGTTCTGCTTCAACTTTCCAAGATCCCCATTCAACTATATAATCACCGTAAGGGAATACATCAATAAAAGTTCTGGTATTTGTTCCTATGTAAGTTTGATTTACATTATAGTATTGTTCAGTCAAATTAATCCAAATACCGTCTTCAATCCCAGTTGCGCCACACAAAGTTGTAACTCCAGTTATATCATAGCTACTTAAAGTTGATTTGTCATATGTGTTTAAATAGATTTTATAGTACATTGTGGCTTCAGAATATGAACAATGATTTAAACCAAGCAGATGCCCTAATTCATGACAGACTACAGATTTAAAGTGTAACCAATCATAACCAGGAGGAAACACTATCGCATTTGTCCAAACGAAACTTTTGAAAACTGTATTATTGAAGACTACTTGTGATGAATAAACGAATGTTTGTGGAAAGCTTGTTGATTCGACTATATAATCTACGCCTAAAATTTTTTCAATAGCATGTGTGGTCATTCCACCATCATTAACTGGATCCGGAAAGATGATAGAATTTGTAGAAAATCCACATTCGACACCATCATATTCTTCTGAAAAACTATAACAACTAGATGACGCCCAGACGTTATATCCATTCCTGAATTCAGCTATTGTTTCATTATAATCTAGTTCATAAGGTATCGTATAAGTAGTAAACTGTAGTGCTAAGGGAACTTGACTATCTTGCCAATGAACAAAAGGTGCCGTATACGTTAGCACTAGCTCAAAGTTTTCTACTTTGTAAAACTCATTGTGAGAATAAGTTGAAATTACTGAAAATGATATAATAAGTAACATTAATATTTTTTTCATTTTATTTTTCCTCCTTGATAAGTTTTACAGTCTCATTAAATTTACTTTTAAACACTTCCCATGGTACCTCACTCCCATAACCAAAATAATTTTCTTTATCTATTAAACTATTGGACTTAATTTCAAATACAACATCAGGACAGTCAATATAAGTAATCAATGCTATGTTACTGTAATTTATATTATCCTCTGCGCGAGGTTCAAGTGGTAATAAGTAAGTTTTACCAATAACAAATTCTGATTTAGGTTTTTCCCAATTTAGTAAATAGTAAAATTCAAATTTCTCTCCCACTTTAAATTTATGTTTACCTTTAATGATATCTTCTACTTCAACTTTGACATTTACTTTACTGTACCTAAACTTTGTTGAATTATCTATATAATGCTTAAGTTGGAAAGTTACACTTGAAAGAATAAATTATATATAAAAAACTTCAGGAGTAACTATGAAGAACGAAAAAAGAAAGTTCACAGCAGAATTTAAGGTTCAGGTATTAAGAGAAC
>JAVEUY010000282.1:0-4437 GCA_034005315.1 Ignavibacteriaceae bacterium
ACTGGACTGAACAAGCTGTTTGAACTTGATATAAGTGAATCAGACTTATCCAGACTAGCTCTTGCTTTAGGCTCAGATGTACCTTTTTTTCTTAATCCTGTGCCATCCTTTGCTGAATCAAGAGGCGAAGTACTTTATCGACTGAATATTACTTCTGAAAAAATTTTATTAATTGTTAATCCAGGAATCCATATTTCTACAAAATGGGCTTTTGGATTAATCAAACCAACTATACCGGTATCAAGTCTTAAATTATTTACCTTAAAAGAAAATATTTCAATCGAAGATATTTTAGTCTTCGCATCCAATGATTTTGAAAGTATTGTCTTTACTCATTTTCCTGCAGTCTCGGAAGTAAAAGAAAAGATGATTGAGTTCGGAGCAAAGTATAGTATGATGACAGGTACTGGCTCCACTGTTTGGGGTTTGTTTGATGATAAGGAAGCAGCTTATCAAACAGAATTATATTTCAGATATAAGAACTATTTTACATTCGTACAGAAGACTATCTAACTGCAGACTCAGCAAACTCAACAATGCCTTTAGCAGCATTAAGATTAACTTTAATGCCAAACGGAATTGTAACAAAATCTTTTATATGACCATGTGGAAATGTGTAAACTGAAGGTTTCTTAAGTGAACCTATATAATGTTCAATTACTTCACCCAAAGTTAAAGTCTTTTTATTAGGATCGTATTCATGGCAATCTACAAATCTTCCGATGATTATTCCCTTAACTTTTTTAAATGCACCGGAAAGTCTTAGTTGATTTAACATCCTGTCTATTCGATAAGGTAACTCGCCAATATCTTCAATCATTAATATCTTACCTGTAAGGTTTGGAAAATAAGGTGTTCCAAGTAAAGCAGCAAAAACTGCCAGATTACCTCCAACAATTCTTCCGGAAGCAATACCTTTTACTAAGCATGATGTTTTTTGATTTTCAGGATGACTCAGTTTTCCTAATTTTTTATTTGAAGTAATAGTAGCCCAAAACATTTCACTGGTAAATGAACTTATCTCATCATAAAAATCTACAGCTACCATTGGGCCTGCAAAAGTTATCAATCCTGCTTTTTCCAGAAATGCCATCTGTAAAGCTGTGATCTCACTATATCCAACAAATATTTTAGGATTATTTTTTATTAATGTATAATTAATTTTATCCAATAATCTAAAGGCACCATATCCACCGCGCAAAGTAAAAATAGCTTTAACATTTTTATCTTTAAACATTGAATGCAAATCATCAATTCTTTCCTCATCAGTTCCGGCTAAATAACCATATCCTTTACCTACATTATTTCCGGTCTTAACTCTGTAACCTAAACTTTCAAGATATTTAACACCCTTTTCAACGCGTAATAATTCATCTGGTGAAGAAGCCGGGGAAATCAAACCTATAACATCTTTTGGGTTTAATCTCTTGGGTTTGAGTAGTAGCATTATAGTTCCTTTAATAATTTTCTTATTAATGGCAATTTAGTAAAACATAAAAATTTGAACAAACTTTGGTAATAATTACGGATTCTGATTTTGAGCAAACTATATTCAATAAATTTGCTGAAAATCATTATATTTTGATTGGTTTTTGAAAGATTTTAACAAATTTTATAAGATTTTAATCTTTCTGATTTAAAGTGACTTAAACAATTTTAATTAAAAAAAAGCTGGAATGACTAAACCTAAAATCCTGTTTATCGGCGGATCTCTCAATCAAACGACAATGATGCACAAAATTGCTAAAGAACTGCCGGAATGTGAGGCTTATTTTACTCCATATTTTGCAAGCGGTCCATTATGGCTAATGACAAAATTAAAGATGCTTGAGTTTACAATAATGGGCGGTGAATTTAAGCGAAAAACTCTTGAATACATCAAATCAAACAATCTCAAGCTTGATTATGAAGGTAAGAATGATAATTATGATTTGGTATTTACTTGTCAGGATTTGATTGTTCCGAGAAATATCAAAAAATTCAAAACTATTCTTGTGCAGGAAGGAATGGTTGATCCGCCTGATTGGAGATATCATGTTACTCGCTTTCTTGGTTTGGGTAGATGGTGTGCCAGCACTTCTATGACAGGATTATCGCATCTTTATGATTATTTCTGTGTTGCCTCTGAAGGATTTAAGGAATTATTTATTCATCGTGGTGTTAATCCAAAAAAAATTCGTGTAACAGGAATTCCTAATTTTGATGACTTTGAAAGATTAAAAAAACTGGAATTCGAGCATAAAAATTTTGTTCTTGTTGCAACTTCAGATGTAAGAGAAACAACAAAATACGAAAACCGTAAAAAGTTTTTATTAAATGCAAAAAAAATAGCAGATAATAAAAAGATAATAGTTAAACTCCATCCGAACGAAATTGTAAAAAAGCGAACAGCAGAAGTAAAAAAATATTTACCTGATGCGTTAGTTTATCAGGATATCAGCATTGATCCGATGATTGCAAATTGTGATGCTTTGGTAACAAGATTTTCAAGCACAATCTTCCCTGCTCTTGCACTTGGGAAAGAAGTTTATAGTAATATTGATACCGGAGAAATTAAAAAATTAATTCCTATACAAAACAAAGGAACGTCAGCAAAAATAATTGCTGATGTTGCAAGAGAATTACTAGCTTCAACCAATCCGGTTATCAGGGCTAAAGAAAAGAATAAATACTTTGAAGATCTGAAAACAGATATAAAGCAATTGCTTAAACGTAAACTTGCGCTTAAGTAGCATTCCAAATTGAACAATCAAATTAAAATAGTAACAATTATTCAGGCTCGAACAGGTTCAACCCGGCTGCCGGATAAAATCTTTTTACCGCTTTCTGATAAACCATTGCTTTTAAGAATGTATGAGCGTGTTGCTTCATCAAAATTAAAAGGAACAATCGTAATTGCTACAACAAATGATAAAAGTGATGATAAAGTAGAATCATTTTGCAAAGATTATAAATTGAATTGTTACAGAGGTCATTCATCTGATTTATTGGACAGACATTATCAGGCAGCAAAACAATTTAATGCTGATGTCGTAGTTAAAATTCCTTCCGACTGCCCTTTAATTGATTCAAAAGTAATTGATAAAGTAATAAAGTATTATCTGGATAATATTAACACTTACGATTATGTAAGTAATCTTCATCCGGCAACTTATCCTGACGGAAATGATGTTGAGATAATGAGTTTTGATGCACTTGAAAATGCCTGGGAAAATGCAGCTCGTGATTTTGAAAGAGAACATACTACACCTTATCTATGGGAAAATCCGGATAAATTCAGAATTGGTAATGTAATCTGGGAAACGGGACTTGATTATTCAATGACTCACAGATTTACAATTGATTATCAGGAAGATTATGAATTTATTAAAAAAGTTTATGATGAGTTACATCCAAAAATGCCTGCTTTTTCTCTTGAAGATATATTAAATTTGCTGAAAGAAAATCCTGACATCAAAAAAATCAATGATAAATATAACGGCGTTAATTGGTATCGGAATCATTTAGATGAATTGAGGACAATTACACCAGATCAAACAAAGATTATTTAGGAAAAAGAAATGCCAAATAAAATTGAGTTTAATAAAGATTATCCGACTATTAAAAAATCTGATGAATACTTTAAGACTGCACTCGATTTAATTCCTGCTCAGACACAAACGCTTGCAAAAGGAACTACTCAAAATGTAAAAGGTGTTGCTCCAAAATTTTTACAAAAAGGTAAAGGCTCGCATGTTTGGGATGTTGACGGAAACGAATATATTGATTACACAATGGGAGTTGGTCCTTTATCGCTTGGTTATGCTTACGACAAAGTTGATGAAGCAATTAAAGAGCAGTTAAAAGACGGAATTACTTTTTCAATGCCTCACCCTCTTGAAGTTGAAGTTGCAGAGTTGATTCATAAAGTTGTTCCAAATGCGGAATCAATTCGCTACAGCCGCGGCGGAGCAGATGTTGTTTCCGGTGCTGTCAGAGTTTCAAGAGCTTATACCGGAAAAAATAAAGTTCTATGTTGTGGATATCACGGGTGGCACGATTGGTATATTTCAGTAACCGACCGTAACAGAGGCATACCAAAAGAAATACAAGATCTTACTTATACATTTAACTACAACGACATTCAATCTGTTATTGATTCAATTGACGATGATACTGCTTGTGTTGTTTTAGAGCCATTTGTATTTGAAGAGCCGAAGGATAATTTTCTTCAAAAGCTGCGTGATGTTTGCACAAAGAACGGAACTGTTTTAGTATTTGATGAAATGTGGACTGGTTTCAGAATTGCTTTAGGCGGAGCACAGGAATATTTTGGAGTTAATGCTGATCTTGCATGCTTTTCAAAAGCTGTTGCTAACGGAATGCCGTTATCTATATTAACAGGTAAAAATGAAATTATGTCTTTACTTGATAAAGATGTTTTTTTTTTCAATAATT
>JAVEUY010000283.1:0-4420 GCA_034005315.1 Ignavibacteriaceae bacterium
ATACAGAGAACTTCTGGACCTGATTGAAGAAGGGGAAAATATACAATGCGAATTTAAAAGGGAGTTTTCAACACCGGAAAAAATTGCGCGCGGAATGATAGCATTTGCAAACACTAAAGGCGGTTTTATTTTGTTTGGTGTTGATGATGATAAAAAAGTTGTTGGTGTTCAAAGTGAAAAAGAAACTGCTGATTTAGTTAGTGATACTGCAAAAAACCTTTGTGAACCTTCCATAAATATTAATATCGATTACAGAGAAATCAATGGGAAAGAAATTGTTATTGTAAACATTCCCGAATCAGATTATAAACCACACAGACTGCAGGATTATAAATCAGAGCTTGATATTAATTCGGCAGTTGTTACTATAAGAGTTAACGATAAAAGTGTTCAAGCAAGCAAAGAGATGATCCGTATATTGCGGGCACAAACTAATCAGGCTGCACTAAAGAAATATGTATTCGGACCAGTTGAAAAAACTGTTTTTGAGTACATAAATAAAACCGAAAAAATTTCAGTAAAAGAGTTAAGCAATCTTGTAAACATTTCTGAAAGAAGAGCCTCAAGGACATTAGTTAAAATGGTTCGTGCTAATTTATTGATGATCCATACAAAAGATAACGGAGAAGAGTTTTTTACTGCTGCTGTGTAGTAACTTTTTTATTATCAAATATTTTTCTCAATTCAAAAATTGCTATTCCATAAGCCACTGCAACATTAAGCGACTGCTTTATTCCGTATTGCGGAATTTCAATTGAATAATCACATAAGTTCAGAACCTCCTGCGACACACCTGTAATTTCATTACCGACAACCAAACACATCGGAAAATTATACTGTTCAGATATGTAATAGGGTTTGCTGTTTTCAGTAAGTTCAAGCGCACAGATTTTAATTCCCTTTTTCTTTAATTCTTTGATTGCTTCAATCGGGCTTTTAATATACTCCCACTTAACACTTTGCGTTGAACCTAATGCAGTTTTAAGAACATCTTTGTTGCCTTCTTTGGAATCATTTAAAGGCGGGTGTGGAGTATATCCGCAAAGGATTAATTTCTCAATCATTGCACCATCAGAAGAACGGAATATCGAACCGACATTATAGGAACTTCTGATAGAATTAAGAAGAACAGTTACAGGAAGTTTTTTTACAAGGTCAATATTTTCTAAAGTGCTTCTGTTTTGGGAGATTTCATCGTGAGATAATTTCCGCATACTAATCAGCTTCTGCTTTTACAAATGATTCAGTAATAGTTTTGTTTGCCAACTGTCCGCAGGCTGCTGCAATATCATCTCCCTGTGTATAACGAACTGTTACAGTAATATTATTATCACGCAATGTTTTTACAAATTCATCAATTACAAACTTTTGTGAAGGTTCTAGTTCTTTTGCAAATCCTGTTGGATTCATATGTGCGATTGAGTTAAAGGGAATAACATTAATTTTACAAGGTATTGACTTAGCTAATTTAATCAATGAATTAAGATCATCTGATCTGTCATTCAGATCTTTAAGCATAACATACTCAAATGTAATACGGGTATCAGTTTGTTTTACATAATATTTTAGTGCTTCAAGATTTTCGGTTAATGAGTACTTTTTGTTTATCGGCATTATTTTACTTCTGGTTTCTTCAAACACCGAATGTAGTGAAAATGCAATCTTGACTTTTAATCCGCTGTCAGCAAGCTCAATTATTTTCGGAGCAATGCCTGCTGTTGAAACAGTAACTTTTTTTATACTGATGCTCCTTATCTTTTCTTCTGCAAAAATCTGTAATGATTTAAAAGTATTTGCATAATTAAGAAGCGGTTCTCCCATTCCCATATAAACAATATTTGAAATCTTATTCTTTCCAAATTCTTTCGATGCCATTAAAAACTGATCTAATATCTCAGCAGAACTTAGATTACGTTTATAACCCATCAGACCCGTTGCACAAAACTGACAATCAAGCGGACATCCAACCTGCGTTGAAATACAAAGAGTAATTCGTTTAGGTTCAGGAATTACAACAGATTCAATCAACTGATCATCATAAGTTTTAAACAAGTATTTTCTGGTGCCGCTTCGATGGGATGTTTGTGTAGAAACTAATTTAAGTGTGTTCAGTTCACAGTACAGATTAAGTTTTTTTCTAAGATAGTTTGGTAAAGTGGTCATTTCGTCAAATGTTTCAGCCATATGCTCGTAAATCCATTCAAATAGCTGCTCTCCTCTGAATTTTTTTTCACCAACTGCTGTAAAAAAATCTTTTAATTCTTTAGGAGTCAATCCTTTCAGTAAAGTTTTCTTTACTGATTCCTCAGTTTTTGCTTCTTCTGTCATATCCAGATCTTAAAAATTTTTTCGACAAAAATACCAGCAGGTATTTCCCCGAGATTGATACATTTGAATTATTAGTTTATTTTTGGATAAAATAAATGCTATTTACAAGCAGCTTAAAATTAAATGTTTTATTAAAATTAAAAAAGGATTTGCCATGAATTTCGATCTAACTGAAGAACATCTGATGATCCGGGAATCAGCAAGAGATTTCGCTTTGAACGAAATTGCACCTTCTGCTGTTCATAGAGATAAAACTTCCGAGTTTCCGTATGAGATTGTTAAAAAAATGGGCGGACTTGGTTTTATGGGCATGATGGTTCCGCCTGAATTTGGAGGGGCAGGACTTGATACGATTAGTTATGTTCTTGCTATGATAGAAATCTCTAAAGTTGATGCCAGCGTTGGTGTGATTATGTCTGTTAATAATTCATTGGTGTGTTATGGTCTGGAAAAATATGGATCGGACTTTGTTAAAGAGAAATATTTAATCCCTTTAGCTAAAGGTGAAAAGCTCGGTGCTTTTGCTCTTTCAGAACCTGAAGCAGGCAGCGATGCAACTAAACAAAAAACTACCGCTGACAAAGAAGGTGATTATTTTGTTTTAAATGGAATTAAAAACTGGATTACAAATGGCACTACTGCTGATTATGTTTTAGTTATGGCTTCAACAAATAAAGAATTAGCTCATAAAGGTATTTCAACTTTTATTGTTGAAAAAGGAACACCGGGTTTTGATCACGGTGTAAAAGAAGATAAACTCGGCATTCGCAGCTCTGATACCTGTTCGTTAACTTTTCAAAATTGTAAAGTACCGACAGACAATTTGGTTTGGGAAGAAGGTAAAGGTTTTAGCTTTGCAATGAATACATTAAACGGCGGAAGAATCGGAATTGCATCTCAGGCTGTTGGTATTGCAGAAGCATCGCTTGATGCTGCAATTAAATATTCAAAGGAAAGAAAAGCATTCGGGCAGGCAATTTCTAATTTTCAGGCTATTCAGTTTATGCTTTCTGATATGACAGTTAAAGTTGATGCTGCAAAATTGCTTACACTAAAAGCAGCAGCATTAAAAGATGCCGGTAAACCTTATTATAAAGAAGCTGCAATGGCTAAACTTTATGCTTCTAAAGTGGCTGTTCAAAATGCACTCGATGCAATTCAGATTCATGGCGGTTATGGATATGTTCGTGAGTATCTGGTAGAAAGATATCTGCGGGATGCAAAAATAACAGAGATTTATGAGGGAACTTCCGAGATTCAGAAGGTAGTAATTGCCAGGGCTTTACTTGATAATAAATAAGTTAAAATTATTATTACTGATATTTTCTTTTTTTACTTCTGCATATTCACAGACAGATTGGGTCAGGTGGGAAAAATCTGACCCCGATTATAAAATTTCTGCCGAAACAATTCAAAGACAATATGATCTTTCAATCGGGTCAATCAGTGATATTGTTTTAAAACCGGTAATCAATGCATATTGGTTTTTCATTTCGGATGTTGACGGCGATAATTGTCCTTTTTATCCATCCTGCTCAGGTTTTCTTTTTGCATCAATTAAACAAACAAATATTTTTCAGGGCACATTGATGTTCTTTGATAGATTTACAAGAGATACAAATATTTTTGGCAGAACATCACGTTATCCGTTATATGATAAGCATCATTTTTATGATCCGGTTGATTTGTACACACTTGATAAAGATCGGATTAAAATAATCCCTGCCGGCACTCAGTTTAAAGACAGCAGATGAAAATTATTTTTATTCAGATAATTATTTCAACTGCTGTTTTTGCGCAGAATATTAATTTCAATTCACCTGAAAACATAAAGCTATTTGCTGATTATCTGTTTTGTGATCGTGATTATTTAAGAGCTGTTGATGAATACGGAAAGTATTTAAACTATTCAGAAGATGATACAGTACAGTTTAAAATTGCACTTGCTTTTTCTTTAATGGACGATCATACTAATGCAATAAAAAATTTTGATAAACTTTCAAACGAATCTCCTTTTTATCAAAACAGCCGGATTGAAGAACTGAAATCTTTATTTAAGCTGAAGTTATTTTCCCAACTGTCTTTAAAAGTT
>JAVEUY010000008.1:0-21345 GCA_034005315.1 Ignavibacteriaceae bacterium
TTGGACTAAATAAAAACGAAGTTGAAATCATAATTATTGAAGCAGCAGACCGGCTGGTTCCGTTTATGGATAAAGATTTTTCTTATCGGGTTGAAAAGAAACTGCTTGAAAAAGGTATAAAGATTTTAAAAGGATTAAAAATAGTTAAGCGCACAAGTGATCAGGTGATACTTTCTGATGGAACTACTATTCAATCAGGAAATTTTATCTGGACCGGTGGAATCAGAATATCAGACTTACTGAAAAACAGCGGACTGCAAACTGGTCCTGCCGGTAAAGTTATGGTCAATGAATTTATGCAGTCTGAAGATGATAAAAGGATTTACGCAATAGGTGATAGTGCAAATTCTATAAATCCGGTTACAAATAAACCGGTTCCTGCAGCCGCACAATTTGCATTACAGCAAGGTCGTTTAGTTGCAAAAAATATTTATTCAGAAGTAACTAAAAAAGATAAAGAACAATATCATCCAAAAGTTATGGGTGAAGTTGTTAGTTTAGGCAGACATCTGGCTGTTGGCTGGTTGGCTTTGCCGTTTATAAAGAAAGTAACCTTTGTTGGCTTTCTGGCAAATCTTTTAAAATCTGCTATCGAGGGAAAACATATTTTGCTTCTGAGAAAAGAAAGTCGTAATTGGATAAGATATTAAGTGATATAAAATAAACTAATATAGATAATTAATTTCGATTGCAGCTATGTTTGTTAATCTCTGTTATCAAGCAGGCTTGCATTAAGAAAATAAAAAACAAAAAAATATTTGTAAAAATAAATTGTGAGATAAAATGGATACAATACAGGAAAAGGTTTTACCTAAGCTGTCTCTTCTGGATAAAAAGGAACAACATAAAGTTTTACTTGTTACAGGTGAAGCCGGAATGAGTATGCCTGAGCATATCAGTACGATGGAAGCAGTAGTGATCATCCAGGCAGGTGAAGCAATTTTTGAAATCGATAATAAGAATTATAACTTAAAAAAAGATGATGTGTTCATAGTTCCTGCAGGTGTAAAACACAGGCTGATTATCCAAAGCAGCTTAAGAGCTGTCGTTATTATGGATATTGATTCACAAATTGAATTTATAAATTAAAAAGGAATGTATAATGAATAATTACTTATCAAAATCTATTGGTAGTATTGTTGCAGATGATTTTCGTACTGCAACTGTTTTTAATAAATATAAAATTGATTTCTGCTGTAACGGGCACAAAAACTTTGGTGAAGTTTGTGAAGTTAAGAAAATTGATGTTGATTCACTTACAGAAGAACTAAACTCTGTAGTTAATTCAGAACAGAAATCAACGATTGATTTTCAATCCTGGCCATTGGATTTACTTGCAGATTATATTGAAAAGAAACATCACCGCTATATTGAACAGCGCTCACCTGAAATAAAAACATATCTTGATAAACTTTGCAGAGTTCACGGAAAAAATCATCCTGAACTTTTTAAAATCACTGAGTTGTTTAGTCAGGGTGCTGGTGAACTTGCACAGCACATGAAAAAGGAAGAATTGATGTTATTCCCTAAGATTAAAGCGTTAGTTAAGTTAAGTGAAAAAAGTGATGCAGAAAAAGATAAAAAACCCGGTTCAGTTTCTTCAATTGTTCAGTCAATGATTGCTGAACATGAAAATGAAGGTGTACGGTTTAAACAGATAGCCGAGTTAACTGATAATTATTCTACTCCTGCTGATGGCTGCAGTACATATAGTGTAACTTATTCTTTATTAAAAGAGTTTGAAGAAGATTTGTATATGCACATTCATTTAGAAAACAATATTCTTTTTCCCGAAACTATTAATCTTGAAAAGAAAGTAAACGAAGCTGTGTAATCTCAGGTCAGATTTATTGAAGTAGTATGATAAAGATATAATCAGATGGCTTGCGAAAGATTAAATATGAGAATCAATTGGTATAAAACATCACCTGAAGGATATAAGGCTTTGCTGGAACTTGAGAAAGCTGTTCATAAGAGCAGTCTCGATCCAAAATTACTGGAGCTTATAAAAATAAGAGCATCACAAATAAACGGATGCGCACATTGTTTGGAAATGCACACAAAGGATGCAATTGCAATCGGTGAAAGTGAACAAAGATTATTTGTTGTAGCTGCATGGAAGGAAACGCTGCTTTTTTCTGAAAAAGAAAAAGCGGCTTTAGCCTGGTGTGAGTCTCTTACAAAAATATCATCTGAGGGTGCGCCCGATAATCTGTATAAAGATTTACAAAAACATTTTAGTGATAAAGAGATAGTTGATTTAACTCTTGCAGTTGCTGCAATAAACGGTTGGAACAGACTTGCTGTTTCTTTTCACTCTGATGTAGGCAACTATGTTTCGGGTAAAAATAAAAATAAGTGATCATTATTACTTACCTTATCACTAGTTATTTAATTTGTGACTATACTCAATGTTAATCTAACACTTTGCAGTTACTTTACATCATATATTTTTTACAATCACAGGAATTAAAAAATGGCTGCACATAAAAGACCGTCGTTAAAAGAAAGGGCTTTGACAGGTCCTTTGTTATTTTTCTCACTTGATAAAGAAATTAAAAAATTGAAAGCTGAATCAAAATCAGAAAAAGGAGACCGCAACGCAATCACTCTTCAAAAAAGTTCTGAAGTAAGAGTAGTATTGGTTTCACTGAATAAAGGTGCTGCATTAAATAAACACAAAGTTGAAGGACCGATAACATTATTTGTATTGTCCGGTAATGTAAAATTTATTGCAGGCGAGAGCAGTATTAATTTAAAGAAAAACGGCTTTATTGTTCTTGAAGAAACTATCAAGCATGATGTGGTTGCTAAAGAAGATTCGATATTTCTGCTGACTATAATTCAGCCGAAATAATAGTATAAAAATTTGTGATAATATTTTATTACTAATAATATTTGTTTGAAAGGAGATTAAAGATGAGATTAGATTGGGCTAAAGTATCACCGGATGCTTTAAAAGCTATGTTAGCTGTGCAGGGATTTACAGATAAAAGCTCTCTTGATCATAAATTAATAGAGCTGATAAAAATCAGAGCATCACAAATAAATGGCTGTGCTTACTGTCTGGATATGCATACAAAAGATGCATTAGCAATTGGTGAAAGTGATCAAAGACTGCATGTTCTTGCTGCATGGAGAGAAGCTCCTTTTTACTCAGAAAAAGAAAGAGCTGCTTTGGCATGGTGTGAATCACTTACAGAAATTTCTGAAAAAGGTGCACCTGAAAATCTTTTTAAGGAATTACAGAAACATTTTACTAACGAGCAGATTGTTGAAATAACTCTTGCAGTTATTGTTATTAATGGCTGGAACCGTTTGGCAGTTGCTTTTGAATCAGAAGCAGGACATTATGTGTCAAATCGTAAACCTGGCAAATAAACTATACATTAAAATCTGTTCTTTGAACTAAATATATCCGGACAAAAAAAATGGAAGATTATAAATTAAAAATTCTCAAAATAACCAAACTTACTCACGATGTAAGATCATATAGATTAGAAAAACCGGCAGGATTTAAATTTATTCCGGGGCAGGCTGCTGATGTTGCTGTCAACAAACCGGGATATGCTGATCAAAAAAGATCATTTACATTTACTGCTTTGAACGATTGGGATTATCTTGAGTTTACTATAAAAAGTTATACTGATCATGATGGCGTTACAAAAGAAATAGGAAAATTAACAGAAGGCGATGAACTGATTGTCAGCGATCCATGGGGCGCAATCAGTTATAAAGGTGAAGGAATTTTTCTTGCCGGCGGAGCAGGAGTTACGCCGTTTATTGCAATACTAAGAGATCTTAAAAACAAAGGTACTCTTGGAAACAATAAACTTATATTTGCTAATAAAACTGAATCAGACATAATCCACAAAGATGAATTTGAACAGATTCTTGGTAAAAATTTTATCAACATTCTTTCAGATGATAAAAGCGGTAAATATGCTTCGGGTTTTATTACAGAGCAGTTTCTTAAATCAAATATAGATGACTTTAATAAAATGTTTTACCTCTGCGGTCCGCCTCCAATGATGAATGCTGTGGAAAAAATATTAGCTAATCTTAATGTTGATAAGAGTAAAATAATAATTGAAGCTTTATAGACTGCTGAGAATTTTAATTATTACTTCAGAGTTCTGAGATGATTCAAATAAAACGAGCTTATGAGAAACCATCCAAATCAGATGGGTTCAGGATTTTGATCGACAGATTATGGCCAAGAGGTGTAACCAAAGCTGATGCAAAGATTGATTTATGGCTTAAAGATATCGCTCCAAGTACAGAATTAAGAAAATGGTTTCATCAGAATCCGGATAAATGGGAAGATTTCAGAAAAAAATTTCTTGCAGAAATAAAAAACAAAAAAGAACTGCTTGTTCAGATTAAAAATCTGGAAAAAGAAAAAGGTAATGTAACGCTTATATATTCTTATAAAGATACCGAGAAGAATAATGCGGTTATATTAAAGAAGGTTCTCTCTTCGGATAAGTTTAAATAATTACCTGAGACGGAATAGAAACATTAGCATAACTTTAACAATCTCTATATCTGTTCCGGCTCAGAGTAAATTTCCAATACTTCAGATCAATCTATTTACTATACATTTTAGCATTTAATGATGTAACTAAAAATAAAATTAATAGCAGTGATAAAAGAATAAAGTTTTTCATAACTGTTTCCTTTACTTTCTATTGTTCAACTATTTCAACCCTGCGGTTTTTAGTCCTTCCTTCTTCTGAGGAATTGCTTGAGACGGGTGATAAAGAAGCAACACCATAAGCACTTAATTGTGACTGATTAATGTTGTATTTATTTACAAGTTCATTCAATACAGACTTTGCTCTGTTTTCCGATAGAGTTTTATTATCGTTAAAATTTCCTGTGTTGTCTGTGTGTCCGACAATAAAATACTTTTTAGCGGAATTTGATTTTATAAACTCTGCTATAATTTGAAGAGTACCTGAAGACTCCTGTTTTATTTCAGATTTTCCGGTATCAAAAAGAATATCATATATAGCAATATGTCCATCTGCTGTTATACTTTTTGATATTCTTTCAGCAGTTACAAGTCCTGTTTCTGCTGCTTCAACTTCAATTACATCCTGAGTAATTATGTTGTATTTTTCATCTGCAATTATATACACGGCTGCATAAATATCTTTGCCTGCTTTATTTCCTTTAACTGCAATAAAGCAGTGTTCATTTTTCCATGTTGGAAATTCCAGACCCAAGCCAAACTTTCCGTTATTCAAACCTTTGTAAAAATTATCTGCATCATAATATTTGTTTATCCAGGTATGCGGGCGCTCATTGAATCCAAGTTCTTCACCGGCAATTGATATCAGAAGAGTATAACCGGAAGTACTAAATGCTTTCCTGTAATTCTGCAATATGAATTCGGGATTATATTCTGTTGGTGCAGTGTATTGAATTCGTGTTACTTTGCCTTCAATGGTTAAAGAATTTTCCCAATCAATAGTTCCTTTAGAGCTGACAGGTAATTTATAGCTGCCCCATTTTGTTTCTTTATAAAATTCTATAATTGACTTATCGAATCTGCTGATTAAAGGATGATCCTGACTGTTTTCAATGTCTGTAGTTCGTTGAGCAAACAAACTTGTTGAAAATATTATTGCAGTAAAAACTGAAAGAAACATTATTTTAGTTTTGATATTCATAATATCACCTTTGTATTAATATTTTAGAAAAACACTTTAGCTTTATCCTCATAGGTTCATCAGCTAAATATTTTATTATTTATAATCTTTATTCATATCCGGCTGCAAAGTCCCGTAAATATTGAACTGTTTAAAAATTTCTTACATACATTGTTTTCACTTCCGGTAAGAACTTACGTCCTTTGTGTCGGATACTTCATCTTCTATACCAATCAATAAATAGTATAAACATTAAAACAATTTTTGAATCGTCAGTTTGATTTATAATCTCAATACATTCTTTAAAAAATTAATTATTGGCAAAAAAGAAAAATTGCCTCTAGGCAGATATGTTTGTTCGTTGAATAAAAAAGATAGGAGTAAAACTATTATGTGTTTTATAAAATATGTTTCAATGTTTAATAAATAAGGCGTAAAAGAAGATTTTAAAATTGAGAAAACTGTTTTGCCGTATTATCAGCAGCTAAAATATTTACTAAAAATATTTTAAATATTTATTGCAGATAAATATTTGGTTCATTTGATTCCTCAATAAGAAAAATCCAAATCTGGTTAGTAATAATAAAAATTATCATTTTCGTTTGAGCAAAAAATTATTTCTATTCTTTTTATTTAATACAAGTAAATGCCTGCGGTAAAAATGTTTTCTGTTTTTTCCGGATTCGGTAGAAAAGTAAAACAGGATTAACAACAATTGTGTATTAAGTAAACTTAATTATGATCAATGAAAAGAGATATTGTGATACAGAATGTTAATATCAGTTGAAAAGAATATAAATGTGCGATTCTGACTTAAGTCATGGAAAACATTAAGAATGAAGGATATTTTTAATCATTCAATTTCAGGATTATTCATCATAAACGTCTTTATGTTTTTAAAATGAAAGGATTGTCTTAAGTTATGTCTGAAGTGTACACAACAATACGAGCCATTCATATACTTGCAGCCGCTCTTTGGCTGGGATTAGTAATGGTTATCAATTTTGTAATTCTCCCTGTTTTATCAGGGCTTGAAGGTGAATTTAAAAGACAGGTTGTAAAATCAATCTTTCCGAGAATATTTATACTTGCTTCCGTTTTTTCTGCAACTGTAGTTATAACCGGTTTGTATTTAGTTTATTATCTAACCAATGGCAATTTAGAAGCATTACTGTACGGAAGATGGGGAATCTCAATTTTGATCGGCAGTTCACTTGGAATTTTGTTAACTCTTTTTCATTTCTTTTTAGAAGGAAAACTATCAAAAAAGATTTCGATGGGAAAGCATGGAGATAATCAGAAACTGGAAGAAGTACATTTGAAAATGAAAATCGTTCCGAGAGTTGGATTAACTATTCTGACAGTAATATTTCTTTTAATGATTAATGCAGCTCACGGGATTTTTTAGTATTTGTAAAAAATAATTTTATAGAGGTTAAATCATGGATGACAAAAATTTATATCCGTTAGCAACACAGGAATTGGCTAATAAAAAAGCAGCTTATGCAGTAAAAAATCTTGAAGCATGGAAGAATTTCAGCAAAACTGTTTTTGAAGAGGGTGCACTCTCAGAGAAAACCAAACAGCTTATTGCTGTTGCAGTTGCACACGTTACTCAGTGTCCATATTGTATCAGATCACACAGCAGACAGGCAATAAGAAAAGGTGCAACAAAAGAAGAAATTATGGAAGCGATTTGGGTAGCTGCTGAAATGCGTTCCGGAGCTGCTTATGCACATGCTAATATTGCAATGGATGAGATGGATAAAATTCCTGGTGCAAAATAATTTTAATAAAATTATAAAAATCAGAATTTAAAGATCACTTTTATAGTTGTGCGTTTGTGTTAATCAAATATTAATGAGCATTGTTACATCAATTACAAAAAAATAAAAAATAAGTATTAAACAGGTTGATTATAAAACCGGCGGTATCTTTTATAAAAATCCAGACTAAAAAAACCGGTATGATGATATGAGTTATTACGAAGTAAAGATTATTGATATTAAAAAAGCTGCATCAGATACATTTTGTATTAAAGTTGAAAAACCCGATGGATATTTATTCATCCCCGGACAATTTACCGGATTATCATTTGATGAAATTAATCCGAATAATGAAAGAACATTATTCTGTTTTACCAATTCGATAAATGATAATTATCTGGAGTTTATAATTAAATATAATAACAACGGCAACTTACTTGTAAAAAATATTATTAACTCAGTTGCTGGAGAAAAAATTAGAATTGGAAAACCTCAAGGCAGTTTTAGATATAAAGGGAAGGGAACTTTTATTGTTGCCGGAACAGGCATTACTCCGGCTCTTTCAATCTTCCGAAACTTATGGGCTAAGAATAATCTTGCCGGCAACAGATTGATTTATTCCAATAAAACATTTGATGATGTTATTCAGCATAATGAATTATCCGAAATGTTAAATACTGATTACATAAATCTTTTTACAAAACAGCGTTATAATGGTTTCTATTTCGGACGAATTGATAAAAACTTTTTAAGAATGCACATAACTTACATTGAACAATATTTTTATATAAACGGTTCATTTTACTTTGTGCATAACATTATTTCAATATTAAAAGAACTTAATGTCCCCGATGAATCAATATTATTTGAAGAAGCTATTTTAAATAAAGTTAGCGGATAATGTTTATAAAGCGGCAGGAGAATTCATTTCAGCATCTAAGAATTATAAAGAATAAAGATTCTGAAACAATCCGCCAATTGTAGGCAGGAAATGTACTGGAATTAACATTATATAACATCTATTTAAGAAATAAAAAATTTTCACAAAAAAATATCAGATAAAAATTATGAGTAATAAAACTTTAGATTTCGATCAGGGGCATTGGATTTTAGCTAAGATGGGCAAAAGAGTTCTGCGACCGGGCGGTAAAGAACTTACTATGAAATTAATTGAAAACATGAATATTCAATCAACTGATGAAGTTGTTGAATTTGCTCCCGGCTTAGGTTATACCGCATCAGTTGCATTACGGAATAATCCCAAATCTTATACCGGCATAGAACTTAACGAAGAAGCAGCTTCAATTTTAAACAAAACAATTATTGGTAATAACGGCTACGATAGAAGGATAGTTGTTGCTAATGCATCAAATTCAACACTAAGCGAAAATTCCTATGATAAAGTTTATGGCGAAGCAATGCTTACTATCCAGGCTGATCACAGAAAATCAGAGATAATAAAAGAAGCTTACAGGATACTTAAACCAGGTGCTTTATATGGCATACATGAATTAGGTTTAACTCCGGATAATCTTAACGAAGAAACTAAATCAACTATACAACGTGAACTTGCTCAGACAATAAAAGTAAATGCACGTCCTTTAACAATCAGTGAATGGTCAAAGCTTTCAGAGAACGAAGGATTTAAAGTTGTAAAAGTAGAAACTAATTCTATGAGCTTACTTGAACTTAAGCGTATGATTGACGATGAAGGGCTGTTAAGAACTATGAAAATTATATTTAATATTATTATACACTCCAAGGAAAGAAAACGGATTTTAGCGATGCGCGAAACATTCCGAAAATATAAAGATAGTATGAACGCAGTTGTTATTATCGCACAGAAGGAATAAGATAAACAGCAAGGCAGCAGAGTCTTAAGAAAAATCCTTTACAGAATTCTGTAAAGGATTTTTTGTTTAGTGATGAAAGATATCCGATAGCTTGTTATTTAACTGCATTACAATCAAACTGCTCATTCATCAATCCGATTCCAAAAACTTCAGTTGATCCATATTTATTATTTCCGCGGTAAGGTCTCTCAAAAGAAATATCTGTTAGTCTGCAATTACCATCATTTTTTTTAAGCACAACATTAGTGTTTATTTCTTTACGGAGAATATTTCCTAATCCATCACGTATGATTCGCCAGTCTTCTTCGATAATGACTACTTTAACCGGAGACTCATTTTGCCAGCCGAGTTTTTTTATTGCAGCAATCATTTCATTTTCCAGCGCGGAGTCTTTCAGTTTTGCATTGGGTAATTTGTCAAGCTTTTTTGTCACCATTTCGCCGGTTTTGTTTAAAGTGAACGAACCTTCGGCTACTTTTTTAAGACAGCTCTTTAACTCTCCGGCATAGAATTCAAATTTGCACTGATGTTCTCCGTTTGATAATTCTTTTACCAGGTCAGCCCATTTTTCAGGAATACCTCTGTTTAAATTATCGGCTTTATCTCCGGCAGAAAGATGAAGATTTATTTGTGCAGTGGTCCAGGCTTCTCCGCCGTAAAAATAAGCTTCGTTTATATATCCTTTATCCTCACCGTTAATATAGACTTTAAGTTTAAAGGTAGCATAAGGATTTTTACAAACTGCATCCTGGTCTTCGGCAAAACGCGGAAGACTTTTTTCCAAAAATATTCTTCCGTAAAGCGGATCAGAAACATCAAACACAGTATCGTATTTCGTTTGATCCTGTTTATTTAATTGTATTCTTTCTTTTGCCCAAAGAATTTTTCCGATGTTTTTTTTGTGTGTTTCTCCGGTCATCCCCTGATCCTGGGAAAATGAAACTGCGGTTAGTAAGAAACAAAGAATTGATACAAACAATAATAATTTTTTCATAGCCTCTCCTGATTTTTATGTGTGTAAATGTTAAAAATTAATTATTAATCTGCTCGACTAGATTTTTTAGACAGGCACCTTTTAGAAAATAAAAATAATTCTGAACTTATTAATACAAAGCTATCATTAATAACTGATATAAGAAATGGAAAGAGCTGCCGGAGAACTTAAATAGGTTTACTTTATTATTTAAGGTATGTGAATTATTAACAGTTATTATGTTTAACTATTAATAAAAAGCTTGCAAGAAAAGAAAGATAGAAAGCGTTAAAATCCATCATTACCTGGTTTTAAATCTTTTCTTTTAGATAAAGATTCAAAAAATCTATACTTAATGACTATTATTTTTATGATATTTGTAGTGTTAATTAAAACAATTTTTTTTCTGTCAATGTATCTTAAAAATTTAATTCAGCCAGCCAATATTAAACTAAATTATCAGATACAGATAAAGCAATTGTTTTTTATAAATTAGTTAGTGCTTTCACAAAATTATAAGGGAGTAATTATGCCTACAGATTTAGAAATAGCTAAAAAAGTAAAACTAAAAAGTATAAAAGAGTTAATCGATCAACTGGGAATTTCTGAAGATGATTTTGATTATTATGGTAAATATACCGGTAAAATCAAACTCAGTATTCTTGATAAACTAAAAGATAAACTTGATGGTAAACTAATCCTGGTTACTGCAATGAGTCCTACAAATTTTGGAGAGGGCAAAACATTAACAACTATCGGATTGGGACAAGCATTAAATCAATTAGGTAAAAAAGGAATCATTGCTATCCGTGAACCTTCTGTGGGTCCGGTTTTCGGAATGAAAGGCGGTGCAGCCGGAGGCGGTCATTCACAGGTACTGCCGATGGAAATGATTAACCTTCATTTCAATGGTGACTTTGGAGCTATCACTGCTGCTCATAACCTTCTTGCTGCTATGCTCGATAATCATATCCTGAAAGGAAATGATCTTGGAATTGATGTTACAAATATTCTTTGGAACAGAACGATGGATATTAATGACAGAGCACTGCGTCAGATAGTTGTTGGATTGGGCGGACGTGTTAACGGAGTTCCAAGAGAATCCGGTTTTGTAATTACTGCCGCTTCTGAAGTTATGGCTATTCTTGCTTTATCAGAATCACGATCAGATCTAAAAAGAAGACTTGGCGAAATTGCAGTTGGTTATAATTATAACGGAGAGATTGTTCACGCAAAAGATCTTAAAGCAAACAATGCAATGGCAGTTTTACTAAATGATGCAATTATGCCTAATCTTGTTCAGACTAATGAAAACACACCCGCATTGGTTCATGCTGGACCATTTGCAAATATTGCTCACGGTACAAACAGCGTCATTGCAGATAAAATTGCTCTTAAGCTTGCTGATTATGTTGTAACTGAGTGCGGCTTCGGTTCAGATTTAGGTGCAGAAAAATTCTTTGATATTGTCTGCCGCAATAATCCGTTTTGGCCTTCAGCAGTTGTTATTGTTGCAACATGCAGAGCTCTTAAATATCACGGCGGTGTAAAAGCAAAACCTGAATCTTTATTGTATGAGGAAAATCCTGAAGCATTTAAAAAAGGTTTAGGTAATCTGGAAATACATATTAAGAATATGAAAAAATTTGGAGTTCCGGTTATTGTTGCAATAAACAAATTTCCAAAAGATACTGTGAATGAAATAAAAATGATTACCGAACTATGTGAAAAACTTGGTGTTGAATCTGCTTCTCACGAAGCCCATGCAAAAGGCGGAAATGGAACAATTGAACTTGCTGAAAAAACTATGAAATTAGCCGAAGCAAATAAAAATCCGCAAAAGAAATTTATGTATGAACTTGATATGTCTGTTGAAGCTAAAATCCGTGCACTATCTTCTAATATCTATGGCGCAAAAGATGTCTATTTTGAAAAACGTGCAAAAGCCAAGATAGAAAGATTTGTTAAATCCGGTTTTGGAAAGTTACCTATTTGTATTGCTAAGACTCAGATGTCAATATCGGATAATCCTAAAGCTATTGGCGTGCCGGATGAATGGGTATTAACTGTAACTGATGTTAACCTTTCTGCAGGTGCGGGATTTTTAGTTGTTGTGTGCGGTGATATGATGTTAATGCCGGGATTACCAAAAGAACCAGCCGCTGTAAGAATGGATGTTACTGATGATGGAGAGATAACAGGATTATTCTAAATAAAAAACGAATCCTCTAAATTATTAAGTGCTGCTTTGCTGATTGTATGATAATAATTTTGCAGAGCAGCATTTTAAATTTTATACAAACACTAACTGCTTCTTTCATTACTTAAATATTCTTTTCTGAAAGTATTCATATCGTGCAAATTCTTAACAGGAATATAAAAACAATTATAACCGCCGGAACCTGATAATTTAGAACCGAAATCTTTTTTAGGTGCCGAATCAATTTCTTTTGCAGTAGCCCATCCGGCAATATAAGCTTTTGTTCCGTTTTCAATTTTATCAGCTTTGTTATCATCAACATCAATAATTATCTGGATATAAAACGGCGGTTTCCTTTTTTGTGCATAATCTTCTCTGACTAATAAATTTAATGATTCTCTGAAAGGAAAAGCTGAAGTTTTAATTTCAATATCTTTAAAGTTAACATCGCCTTTGTTTATACCGACTCTGTTTTTCCGCCAATCATTGTACATATACTCAGCAAAAACAAACTCGCCTAAAATTCCGGTTAATGTATCTATTTTTGATGCAATTGTTCTGTTAACTTTTACTTTGTCTGTTAGTTTGATTGCTTCATCTATCATTTCCTGTGTGATTACTATGTATTCGTAATTTTTCATAGATGATTTTTATACTGGCATTTTTTGAACAGCACAATTCTGTTTGTGTTAGTTCCTTTCTTATTATTATTTATTCCCCAGATATTTGCAGTTTTAGTAAACACTTGTTCATTTACAATAATTGCAACAGCATTAAATCCTGCTTTTACTCCTAATGGTAAAACATATTCATCAAGATTTACTTTGCCATTTTTAATTTCACCAACTTCAAATGCAGCATATCCGCCTTTTTTTGTTATTCTGAACAATTCAAAAAAAACATCCTGCATAACAGTTATCCATTGTTCAAGAGTTTTTGACATTGTAATTCTCTTCTCAATTTCATTTACCTTTATTCCATTAAACCAGCAGCGCAGCCAGTTATCCTGTGCATACTGAACAACATCTAAAAACGGAGGCGATGTAACAGTCAATTGAACAAATTCATCTGGAATTGTATTAGTTGAACGTGCATCTGCATTCAGGAAAACAGCTTTCTTATATATTTCTGCAAGTCTTTTTTTATCGTCAGGTGTTATATCTTTAATTAAGCTTTTTGTTTTTCTAAGCAGAATATCCTTTACATTTCTGTATTCCGGTTTTTGTTTATACTTTTCATTTATCCGGATTTGTCTTCCTGAAGAGACAGCCTGATTAGGAGGCATTGTGTAAACCGAGAAAAATCCTTTTGAATGACC
The DNA here is from genome assembly GCA_034005315.1 of Ignavibacteriaceae bacterium. Classification (GTDB taxonomy): domain Bacteria; phylum Bacteroidota; class Ignavibacteria; order Ignavibacteriales; family Ignavibacteriaceae; genus IGN3. The sequence goes on from JAVEUY010000008.1 coordinate 13,768, forward strand.
TGTCAGTCTGTTAGTTGCAGTCATTCGAATCCATTTATCAAAATCATTTAATCTATCAGCAGAAGATTTTTCTAAAAGATAATTTCTTAATGACACGATTTCACTTTCAGTTTCATTCTGGTAGAACATTGATAAATCTGTTTCAGCTTTAAGATTTTTGTAAACTGGAATACTATCCAGGTATTTTTTTAATTCATTAAGATCGGGAATAAGAAATCTTGGTTCGCTTAAAATTATGCTTAGCGGGTTTATATCATTACCGATAACATTTCTGTTTAACAAACCGGCTTCAATAATTGTTGTGCCTCTTCCCAAAAAAGGGTCATAAACAAAATCTTCTTCATTTGTAAGCTTGTTGATAAAGAATCGCGGCAATTGAGGTTTAAAACAAGCGCGGTAAGAAATTTCGTGTATGCTGTTTGCCTGTCTTTGCTTTGAAGTCCAGAACTCATTTGTATATCTTGTAACTTCAGTATCATCCAAATAAATATTTTCGATATAAGTTTTTGCAGTATTTACTTTATTAAATATTTTCTCATTTTCAGTGCTGAACTGTTTTAGATATTCTGTAAACATATTTTCAATTATTAGTTAGAGTTAAACTCTTTTTATCGTTATACAATAGCATTTATATATTTATCTTCAAAATAATTAAAAGCACTTCTTTTCTCAATAATTATTTGTGAAATAGTTTTTGGGTTATTTTTTTATCTGGTAAAAATAATCAAACATTACTGACTTAAGTCAAGGAATAGATTTTTACTGAAGGATATTTTTTGTGTGCTTAATTTACGGATTATTAAAAAATGCTTTTATCCTAACTAAAGGCAGGAAAATGAATCAAAAGCATCATAAAAATAATGAACCGCTAAAAAATACAGTGTAAAGGGAGTTAACTTTTCTTAATACTTGTTATTTCTTTAACATAATGATTAAATCAATAATTATTATCTTTGCAATAGTTAATTAGAAAAGGAAAAAAGATGCCGGAAACCATTAAACATGAAAAACTAACCGATGCAATTAACTATCAGGATGACTCAGTTGTAAGCAAGCAGATAATTAAAAAGCCAAACGGAAATATTACACTATTTGCTTTTGCTAAAGATGAATCATTAACTGAACACACATCTCCGTTTGAAGCTGTAGTTTATATGGTTGACGGTGAAATGGAAATCACAATCGGTGGAAATCCGCATAACATAAAAGCAGGTGAATATCTGATTATGCCAGCCAATATTCCGCATGGATTAAGAGCGGTTGTAAATTCCAAAATGCAATTAACAATGATCAGGTAAAAAAAAGAAAATGGTAAAGAATAAATACACGCAGATAATATCTGATATGACTGAATGGGGGAATACAATATCATCATTATTGTTTTTTCAAAAAGAAATCTGCAAGCTCAATAACTGGCACTATTCTGAGATATGGCAGTTGGATAAATCAGAAAAGTTTATGGTGTGGGCTGGTTACTGGAGCAGCAACGATACTCATTTTGAAAGATTCTCCAGGTATAGTTCTTATTTTAAATTTGCAAAAGGAATCGGAATTATCGGAAAAGCATGGAAAGCAAAGCAGCCGGTAGTTTTTGATGATCTGGTGAATGAGCGGACATTCTTAAGAACGGATATTTTAATAAAAGCCAGATTAAATTCTTCAATAATTATCCCTGTTGTTCAGGGAGAAAAATTAATAAATGTAATTAGTGTCTATTTCAATAAAGTTACAGAAACAGATATAAAAGAATGTGAAGTCATATTTAATTTGTTAAAAGAAATATCCCTGGATGAAAATCATATAAATCCGGATAAAGCGTATTTGACAAATTTGAAATAAACTCATAATTTAATCGGAGTAAAAAATCCGATTATATTTTTTTTGATAAAAAGTATAATCGTTCCTTAAATAATAATTATAGAATAAATCTTATATAAACTTAAAAGGAGTACTTATGTTCTTATTTTCATCAAAAGGTAAATATTTAATTGCCTTTCTGCTGTTATTGGGAGTAGTTGTGTTAACATCTTGCGGAGATAATACTAATAAAGAGCCTTCTAAAACTGATAAAACAGAAAACACAAGCGGGCTTACAGACTTTGAACTTGAAAATGGTATCGGTCCGGTTAAGAAAAAATTAGAATTAGGTCCTATTGATCCTATGCTTGTAAAAAAAGGGCAGGAAATATTTGACACAAAGTGTGCAGCTTGTCATAAGTTAGATGAACGATATGTTGGTCCGGCTCAAAGAGATATAATTAAAAGAAGAACACCGGAATATATAATTAACTATATGTTAAATCCGGATGAAAACCTTCACAGACACCCGGAAGCAAAAAAATTACTTGCTGAATATATGACTCCAATGCCAAATCAAAATCTTACTATAGATGATGCTAAAGCATTGCTTGATTATTTTAGAGAAGTAGCTGAAGAAAAATAATTAACTAAAAAGGGAACGCTTATGAAAAACATTTCAAAAAAATTTTTATTTAGTGCATTAGGAACTTTGTTGCTGATTATTATGGTTTATGCAGGATGTAATCAGTCTAAAAGCTCTTTATCAGGTAACGAAGCTGAAAGAGTATATGTTGCCCCTGGTGACTATGATGAATTTTATTTATTCACTTCAGGCGGATTTAACGGACAGATGGGAGTTATGGGTCTTCCGTCAGGAAGACATTTTAGAACTATCTCAGTGTTTTCGCAAAATCCCGAAACAGGTTATGGATATTCCGAAGAAACAAAAGCTATGCTTAATACTACTTACGGATTTATTCCCTGGGACGATGCACATCATCCGGAACTTTCAATGACCGATGGCGTACCTGACGGAAGATTTATTTTTATAAACGGAAATAATACTCCCAGAGTTGCCAAAATTGATCTTAAATTATTTGAAACAACTGAAATTATTGAAATGCCGAATTCGGCTGGTAATCATGGTTCGCCTTTTGTAACAGAGAATACAGAATATATTGTTGCTTCAACAAGATTCAGTGTTCCGATTCCACAGAGTGATGTGCCGATCTCTTCCTATAAAGAAAACTTTAAAGGAACTATCAGTTTTATTAAGCTTGATCCGCAAACAGAAAAAATGAATCTGGAATTTCAGATAATTGTTCCCGGTTTTAATTACGATCTTGCTCATGCCGGTAAAGGTCCTTCACACGATTGGGCGTTCTTCACAAGTTATAATTCAGAACAGGCTAATACTTTATTGGAAATCAATGCTTCAAAGAATGATAAAGACTTTATTGCTGCTATCAATTGGAAAAAAGCTGAGCAATATCTTAAAGAAGGTAAAGCCAAAACTGTTGATGCTGAGTATTACAGAAACTATATGGATGAAAAAACCCATACAGCAGTAAGTCAGTTTAATAAACAGGTAAAAGTTCTTGATCCGAAAGATTGTCCTGGGATGATTTATTATCTGCCAACTCCAAAATCACCTCACGGTGTAGATGTTGATCCTTCAGGTCAGTACATTGTTGCCGGCGGTAAATTAGCTACAGTTATTCCGGTTCATTCATTTGATAAAATGATTAAAGCTATTGAAGATAAACAGTTTGATGGTGAGATAAACGGAATACCAATTCTAAAATATGATGCGGTTGTTGCCGGCGAAGTTTCAAATCCGGGGCTTGGTCCATTGCATACGGAATTTGATGGAAACGGTTATGCTTATACTTCATCATTTATTTCATCTGAAATTGTTAAGTGGAAATTAGGAACCTGGGAAGTTGTTGACAGAATTCCTACTTATTATTCAATCGGGCACTTATGTATCCCCGGCGGTGACAGCAGAAAACCATGGGGCAAGTACGTAATAGCTCTTAACAAAATTACAAAGGACAGATATCTGCCAACCGGACCGGAACTTACACAGTCAGCACAACTGATTGATATTACCGGTGATAAAATGAAACTGCTGCTTGATTTTCCAACTATAGGCGAGCCTCATTATGCACAGGCTGTTCCAAGAGAGCTTATTATGAATAACTCTCAAAAGATTTACAGAATTGAAGATAACGGAAATCCGTATGCTGTTAAATCTGAAAAAGATACCCGTGTTGAAAGAAAAGGGAATGAAGTTCATGTTTATATGTCTGCAATAAGAAGCCACTTTTCACCTGATAATATAGAAGGTATAAAAATTGGCGACGTGGTTTATTTCCATGTTACAAATCTTGAACAGGATTGGGATATACCACATGGCTTTGCAATGAAAGGTATGAATAATTCCGAGTTATTGATAATGCCCGGTCAAACACTTTCAATTAAATGGGAACCAAAGAAAGTCGGCGTATTTCCTTTTTACTGTTCAGATTTCTGTTCAGCATTGCATCAGGAAATGCAGGGATATATCAGAGTATCGCCCGCTAATTCAAACATCCAACTATCTTATAGTTTAGGAAAATAATGAGTTGTTAAAGAGGAACTGGAAAACAGTTCCTCTTCTTTTTTGAGGAAAATATGAAAACTAAATCAACTGCATTAATTGCTATTGGTGCTTTATTACTAATTCTTACATTCTTCTTTCCGCTATGGACAATAGACCTTGATGCTCCGCAATATCCTGAAGGACTTGGGTTAAGAATCTGGATTAATGAAATATCAGGACTAAGACCAAACGACCTTCAGAATATTAATGGTCTTAATCATTATATCGGAATGAAGGTAATTGAACCGGACGCAATTCCCGAATTGGAAATAATGCCTTACATCATGATCTTTATGATACTGTTTGGTTTGTTAAATGCTTATCAGAAAAATAAAAAACTTATTTATATCTGGCTGATACTATTTGTTATACTCGGTGCAATAGGTATATATGATTTTTATATGTGGGCTTATGATTACGGACATAATTTAGACCCGAATGCACCGATTAAAGTTCCCGGAATGACATATATGCCACCAATATTCGGTTCGAAACAGTTATTAAATATAAATGCCACATCCTTTCCGTCTGTTGCTGCAATTGTAATTCTGATTTCAATCTTATTAAATTTAACAGCTTTATACATAAGCAGGGAAAAGAAAAATGCAAAATAAAATTCAATACTATCTTTTAGCGTTTGTAATAATTCTTTTTGTCGGATGCAGTAAAGAACCTAAACCGATAAACTATGGCGAAGAAGAATGTGAGTTTTGTAAAATGCTTGTTATGGATAAGCGCTACGGATCTGAAATTGTAACAGATAAAGGCAAAGTTTATTTTTTTGATTCGATTGAATGTCTTGTCGGTTATATTGAAAATCAGAAGTTAACAAAAGATAATTACCACTCACTTTGGGTTAGTAATTATTCTGATCCGGGAAATATTATCGATGCAGAAAAAGCAGTTTATCTTAAGAATGATTCATTAAGGAGTCCGATGGGACTAAATGTATTAGCTGTTGAAAATGAAGCACAATTAGGTCCGATTCTTCAGGAATTTGGCGGCACACAATTAAAGTTTGAAGATCTTTTCGATCTTGTAAGAGAAATGTAATTGAAAAATTATCCGGGCATATCGTATTTATTTTTTTTTCTGCTGGCAATTCAAATAAAAACTTATGCTGATAAAATAGTTGTAGATAAAAACACATCTGTATCTTCCATTACTAAAGCAATTGAGCTTGCAAAACCTTACGACGAAATAATTATTAAATCCGGTTACTATAAAGAAGGAAATATCATAATTACCAAACCGTTAAAGTTTACCGGCGAAGGTAATCCTGTTATTGATGGTGAAAATCAAAATGAAATATTTACAGTTCATGCTGATGATGTTTCAATTACCGGAATAACATTTAAGAATGCCGGAGTAAGTTATCTTAAAGAAAATGCTGCAGTAAGATTTGAAAATGTTAAAAACGGAATCGTATCTGACTGCAAGTTCTATGGAAATTTCTTTGGTGTTTATCTTGCAAAATCAAAAAACTGCAAAGTGCTTAACAACAATTTTGAAGCTTACGGTGAAAGGGAAACATCATCCGGAAACGGAATTCATCTTTGGTATTGCCGTGACAGCGAGATAACGGGAAATAAAATAAAAGGACATCGTGACGGTATCTATCTTGAATTTGTCAAACAAACAACCATCAGCAAAAATTATACATCACATAATCTCAGATACGGTTTGCATTTTATGTTTTCGGATAGCTGCAATTATTATACAAATCATTTTGAAAAAAACAGTGCGGGCGTTGCTGTAATGTATTCCAGATATGTTGATATGGAAGGGAATATGTTTAATAATAATTGGGGACCTGCTTCATACGGATTATTGCTTAAAGATATATCACGAAGCAGGATAGAAAAAAATTATTTTGTCGAAAACACAACAGGAATATTTATAGAAGGATGTGACGGATCAGAATTTTTATATAATGAATTTGAAAAAAACGGATGGGCAGTCAAACTTATGGCAAACTCGATGGATAATATTTTCAGTTCAAATAATTTTGTTGCAAACACATTTGATCTTTCTACAAACAGCAGACAGAATTTTAGTAAGTTTGATTCAAACTACTGGAGCAAATATGACGGTTATGATCTTGATAAAGACGGAATAGGTGATGTTCCATACAGACCTGTTAAACTGTATTCAATTATGGCGCAGCAGAATGAACCGTCATTAATTTTATTAAACAGTTTATTTATAGAGCTGCTGAATATAGCCGAAAGTGTTTTTCCTTCACTAACTCCTGAAGCATTAGTTGATAAATCGCCTTTGATGAGGAAACTAAATTGGTAGAACTGAAAAACATAGAAAAGTCGTTTGGTAAACATCATGTTTTAAAAGATATTTCTTTAAGTATTGAACCAGGTAAGATTACTGCTATTGTAGGTCCGAACGGATCCGGTAAAACAACAATCATTAAATCAATTCTTGGTCTGGTTAAACCTGATAAAGGTGAAATACTTGTAAACAATAAATCTGTTATCAAAGAACATCTTTACAGAAAAGATATCGGATATATGCCTCAGGCTGCAAGCTTTCCAGATAATCTGACAGTTAACGAAGTGTTTAATATGATAAGCGATTTAAGGAAGCAGCAGATGAACGGCAATGTTGAATTAATAAATACTCTTAATCTTCAACCGGAACTGAATAAAAAAATCAGGACACTATCCGGCGGCAACAAACAAAAAGTAAGTGCCTGTATCGCTTTAATGTTTGATCCGAAAATAATAATACTTGATGAACCAACTGCCGGACTTGATCCTTTATCATCTGCAAATCTTAAAAAGAAAATAATTGAACTGAGGGACTCAGGAAAAACTGTAATTCTCACTTCGCATATTATGGCTGAAATTGAAGAGCTGTCCGATAATATACTTTTTCTAATCGAAGGTAAAATTGTTTTTGAAGGAGCGCTTAAAAATCTTGTTGAATTAAGCGGACAATCTAAACTTGAAAATGCAATCGCTGCTTTGATGGATAAGGGATTTAAATGGAACTGATTTTTAAGATTATAAAATTTGAATTCAGCAACGCACTGAGAAGTAAATGGATAATATTTTACTTTTTATTTTTTCTAATACTGTCTTTTCTGATGTTCAGCTTTGAAGATGAAACAGGCAAAG
>JAVEUY010000284.1:0-4378 GCA_034005315.1 Ignavibacteriaceae bacterium
CACTTAAAGACACCATTGGTAAGACATTTAGAGAACAAATACAATTTAAAAACCATTAGAAATTTTTCTAGAAAAAGCAGATTAATACAATACAGGTTTTTAGTTCAATGGCGTTTTTAGACTTAAATAGATGGCGATAGTTAATATCAATATTTTTAATAAATTTGTTTCCCTCTGTTGATCTTCCAAACAATCAACTTTTCTTCACAAAAACTTTCTTTATCAATAAAGTAACCCAGGTTCCTGCAACAAATGGAAATGTAAGCACACCGCCGACAATATCAAGTATATGATAATCAATCAGAAGATTATGTATAACAATTGTTATAACTACTCCGACTAGTACCCAAAGTCCATCAATTTTTTTTGTCCCTGCAAAAACAATAGCTGTTAAGACAGCATTAAAACCAAACAGTCCCAAATTAATCTGCTCAACTGGCTGACTATTCATCAGAGAAAGTATTGCTCCTAAAAGAGATGCGGTTAAACTATACAAAGCCGCAACAGGATTACTGATAAAAACCGCAATGAAAAATATAATTCCTGATAAAGCCCCTGCTTGAAAAACAACTTCGCCAAAACCATTTGTCGGAGCTAAGAAGCTGTCATATTGTGTAGGAATAAATTTTATCTGAAGTAATTCAGATGGTTGTATTTCGGTGAATTGTCGTATAAAAAATATAAAAGCCCATGCAACAAGAATAAACGGAAAAGTGTAAGCGGGAATTTTTTAACAATAAAGAAATGCTGAATCATTGCTGCCAAAACTCCGCCGATAATAACCAACATCCAGATTAGAAAAATATCTTCAAATAAAAATAATAGTGCCACCCCGACTAACGCAGGACTGAATCCGTATAATCCGGCATCAATTTCCTGCTGATTATATTTAAATAATTTTGCAGCAATCGTTCCTGCAGCAGCGGCTAAAATTGCTGCAACGGCATATTGCCAGCTTCCGATTAAAAGTCCGGTTATAAAAAGCAATCCGGTCCATCGGTTTTCCTGCAGCATTATCTGGCTGATTCCTTTTAGTATTTGATCTGTAAACGGCAGCTTAGAAAAAATTTTATCCATATTAACTAAAATGATTTATTTAAAAAATAAATTTTTATCTGATTACTTTTTTTGTTCAGTTAAATTAATAATTAGAAATTAATCGAGAAATAGTTTTAGCACAAATATGATTGAACTAATATAAAAAACGGATAGAAATAAATTCTCTATCCGTTAATAAAAAATATTTTAAGGGAAAAATTATTTTATTGAAAACTAACTACATCTCATCAATTATCTTGTTAAATGTTTCACTCGGTCTCATTATTCCTGATGTTTTTTTGTAATCCGGCATATAGTAACCGCCGGTATCAACTTTTTTACCCTGGACAGAAATCAGATCATTCGCAATTTTTTCTTCGTTAGTTTTTATTTCTTTATAAATCTTAGCAAAACGATTTTTCATCTCATCATCTTTGTTTTGCTCTGCTAATGCTTCTGCCCAGTAATATGCAAGATAAAATGAACTGCTTCGGTTATCAATCTCACCGGCTTTTCTTGATGGCATTTTTCCGTTTTCAAGATATTTGCCAATTGCAGTATCGAGTGTTTCAGCAAGCAAAGCAGCTTTTGGATTTTTAGTTTTTTCAGCTATCATTTCAAATGACGGAACCAATGCACAATACTCACCAAGTGAATCCCATCTTAAATGATTTTCTTTAACTAATTGTTCAATATGTTTTGGAGCAGACCCGCCGGCACCTGTCTCAAACAATCCGCCGCCGTTTAATAACGGAACAATTGATAACATTCGTGCACTTGTGCCAAGTTCCAGTATCGGAAAAAGGTCAGTTAAATAATCACGAAGCACATTACCCGTTACAGAAATTGTATCAAGACCCTTTCTTGTTCTTTCAAGTGTATAATTCATTGCATCAGCAAGACTAAGAATTTTTATTTCCAGTCCTGTTGTATCGTAATCAGGTAAATACTTATTCACTTTCGCAATTATCTCTTTATCGTGTCCGCGGTTTTCATCAAGCCAGAAAATTGCAGGAGTGTTTGAAACTTTTGCTCTGTTAACTGCAAGTTTAACCCAGTCTTTTATTGCAGCATCTTTAGTCTGGCACATTCTGAAGATATCGCCGGCTTCAACATTTTGTTTAAGTAAAACTTTTCCTTCAGAATTAACAACACAGATAACTCCATCTCCTTTTGCTTCAAAAGTTTTATCATGTGAGCCGTACTCTTCTGCTTTTTGTGCCATCAATCCGACATTTGAAACAGCGCCCATTGTTGCAGGATCAAACTGACCTTTTGTTTTTGCATCTTCAATAATAGCCTGATACATTGTTGCATAAGATCGATCCGTAATCATTGCAATACAATCCTGCAGTTCGTCTTTCCTGTTCCACATTTTTCCGCCGTCACGAACAACATTAGGCATAGATGCATCAACAATAACATCATTTGGAACATGAAGATTTGTTTTACTAATTCTCGAATCAACCATTGCAAGTTCAGGCTGATGTTCATAAACTTTATTTATATCTGCTTCAATTTTAGTCCGTTTTGCACCAGGAAGTTTTTTTAGTTTTTCCAGAACATCCATCAAACCGTTATTAACATTAGCTCCTATTTCTTTCAAAGTATCAGAATGTTTTTCAAGTGCATCTTTAAAATACACGGAAACAGCATGCCCAAACATAATCGGGTCTGATATTTTCATCATCGTTGCTTTAAGATGTAACGATAAAAGAACATTATCTCTTTTTGCTTCTGCAATTGTATCAGCATAAAATTTTCTTAACTCTTTTACATTCATTACAGCGGAGTCAATTACTTCTCCGTTTTTAAGTTTAAGATTTTCTTTTAGTAGTGTTTTGTTTCCATCGCTGCCTGTGAATTCAATTTTTACAACATCATCCTTATCAAGAGTTACAGAAGTTTCGGAGCCGTAAAAATCTTTTTGCTTCATAAATGCTACCCGGGCTTTTGAACCTGATGCAGGCCAGGGTTTCATCATTTTATGCGGATGTTTCTGTGCATACTTTTTTACTGAAACTGCCGCACGTCTGTCGGAGTTTCCTTCTCTTAAAACGGGATTAACTGCCGAGCCAAGAACTTTTGCAAATCTGTCTTTTAATTTTTTTTCTTCTTCTGTTTTCGGTTCTTCAGGATAATCAGGAATTTTATATCCTTTGTTCTGCAGTTCTTTTATAGCTTCTTTCAATTGCGGAATTGATGCACTGATGTTTGGCAGCTTAATAATGTTTGCATCAGGGGTTTTTGCTATCTCGCCAAGTTCTGTTAAGTAATCAGGAATTTTTTGTTCTTCAGTTAAATGATCAGGAAAATTTGCGATGATTCTTCCGGCAAGTGAAATATCTTTTTCTTCAATTTCAATTCCTGTTCCTTTAATAAATGATTTAACAATCGGCAGCAGGCAATAAGTTGCTAATGCCGGTGCTTCGTCAATTTTTGTCCAGATGATTTTGGATGCCATTTTTTATACTCGTTTGTTTAAATATTTTTTAATTACTATTAGCTGAACAAAAATAGTTATTCTTGTTTAATTATTGAAGAAAGTATTGAGCGTGTTGTTAAGTAAGATGTGAATTGTAAGAAATTTATAAAAGATTAATATTAATCGCAGGTTTTTTCAGCCTGCGATAAATAAACAGAAGAGCAGCTTGAATATTATTGCTGCTAACACTAATAAATTTTTATTATCCCATTAAAACATTTATTGATGCTGTGTTTACAATATCATCAACACTGCAGCCGCGGCTTAAATCGAAAAATGGTTTTTGTAAACCCTGAACCATCGGTCCAACTGCTTCAGCACCGCCCCAGCGTTGTGCAATTTTATATCCGATATTACCTGAATTCAGATCAGGAAAAACAAGAACATTTGCTAAACCGGCAACCTTGCTTTCAGGTGCTTTCTTCTTTCCGATTGATTCAACAATTGCAGCATCAAACTGAAGTTCGCCATCAACATTAAGATCAGGTCTCTTTGTTTTTACATTTTGCGTAGCCTGAATAACTTTATCTGCAAGCTCGTGTACTGCACTGCCTTTTGTTGAGAATGATAACATAGCAACAAGCGGCTGCTCGCCGGTTAATTTTTTATGATTATCTGCTGTTGATATTGCAATATCTGCAAGCTGCGATGCATCAGGATTTGGAACAACTGCGCAATCTGCAAAACTGAAAGCTCTGTCTTTAAACAACATTAAAAAAAAGCTTGATACAATTGAAATTCCCTGCGGCATTCCGACTATTTGTATTCCTGCCTTCATCACATCAGCAGTTGATGCAAATGAACCTGCAACACTGCCGTCAACTAATCCTTCACGAAGCATCATTGCAGCAAAGA
>JAVEUY010000285.1:0-4350 GCA_034005315.1 Ignavibacteriaceae bacterium
GGATATATAAGAAGTGCTTTAAGAGGAGTATTACAAAATACTAAAGATTACTCTCCCAGTGAGATTCTTCAGCAGGTTAATTCAACTGTTCATAGTGATTCCAAGATTTCGGAAGTATTTGCAACACTTTCGATTATCATTCTTAATAATAAAACAAATCAGCTTAAATATTCCGGCGCAGGCGATATTCCGCTGATATATAAAAAAGATAACGGAGAGATTTTAAGAATTGTTTCAAAAGGATTATTGCTGGGATTTGCTAAGAACGGAGAGTACGAAGATAAAATAATTAACCTTAAACCGGGTGAAAAAATTTTTTTAACTACAGATGGTCTGATAGATTCCAGAGCCAGAACTTCAGAAAGTTTCGGAGAGCACAGGCTATATGATATTATTAGTAATTTAACCGATGAAAAGGATCCGCTAAAAATTATTCATAAAAAGTTTGATGAATTTACTCAGGGTGAATATGACGATGATATCAGTATTATCTTAATTCAGATAAACTATTGATTACTTTCAGCCGATTGAAGCTTTTCGGTTTTATCTGCTATCTTCAACTGTTCAATAAGTTCTTCGATGTGTCCTTCAATCACTGTTGATAAATTATAAAGTGTTAACCCAATCCTGTGGTCAGTAATTCTGTTTTGAGGAAAATTATAAGTTCTGATCTTATCGCTTCTGTCGCCGCTTCTTACCATTGATTTTCTTTGAGCGGAAATCTCAGCATTCTTTTTGCTTAACTCAAGATCATATAATCTTGCTTTTAATACCTTTAAAGCTTTTTGCCTGTTCTTTAATTGAGATCTTTCATCCTGACATTGAACTACAATTCCCGTCGGCAGGTGAGTCATTCTAACAGCAGTTTCAACTTTGTTTACATTTTGTCCACCGGCTCCGCCTGATCTGAAAATATCAATTTTAACATCATTCATATTTAGATTTACTTCAACATCTTCAACTTCAGGTAAAACGGCAACTGATGCAGCAGAAGTGTGAACTCTTCCGCTTGCTTCTGTTTCAGGAACTCTTTGAACGCGGTGCACACCTGATTCAAACTTTAAATTGCCATAAACATTTTGTCCGCTTATAGAAAACACAACTTCCTTAATACCGCCCAATCCGGTTTCAGTTAAATCAATCAGTTCGTATTTCCATCCGCAGATTTCTGCATAACGTGTGTACATTCTGAAAAGATCATTCGCAAAAAGTGCGGCTTCTTCACCGCCAGTACCGGCACGAATTTCCATAATAATATCTTTATCATCATTAGGGTCTTTAGGCAGTAAAAGTGTTTTTATATCTTCTTCTATCTTTTCTTTTTCAGATTTCAATTCATCAAGCTCTAACTCTGCCAATTCCACCAGCTCTGATTCTTTTGATGAATCAATTATATCCTGATTGCCCCGGATATTTTTAATAATTGAAGAATATTTTTCATAAGCAGCTATAATATCTTCAAGATTCAGTCGTTCTTTATTAAGAGTTTTTATTTTTTCAAAATCATTTGTATTTGCTGCTTCTGAAAGCTGTGTGTTAATTTGATCAAACCTGACTTTAATTTTTTCTAACTTTTCTAATAAATTCATTTTAATTCTCTAAATTTGGATAGCAAATATACAAAAGCGAAAATTTATTTTTCTCTTAATGTTAATCTGATTTTTTATTATAGTAAATATTAAAAACAATTACCTGTATTTTAATGATAGGTTAAAGTTACGATTATATGAAAAGTTTTAATATCCCAGGTGTTTACAGAAGCTCTTTTATTACAAGAATTAAAAATTCACGTAAAGATTCTGACCCAAGAAAAAAAGATTTTACACCCGCTCTTTTAGATTTTGGTCCGGTAAGATTTTATTTAGCAAGACATTTCGGATTTTGTTATGGCGTAGAAAATGCCATTGAGATTGCTTATAAAACAATTGAAGAAAATCCGGATAAAAGAATTTTTCTTTTGAGCGAGATGATTCATAATCCGGGAGTTAATCTTGACTTAAAAAATCTTGGTGTAAAGTTTTTAATGGATACATCCGGAAAACAGATAATAGATTGGGAAGAATTAACGAGCGAAGACATGGTTATTATACCTGCATTCGGTACTACTTTGGAAATTGAAGAGAAACTGAATGAGCTTGGAATTGATCCTTATCAATACAACACAACCTGTCCATTTGTTCAAAGAGTATGGGTCAGAAGCACACAGCTTGGTAAAGAGAATTATACTGTAATTATTCACGGTAAATCCTATCACGAAGAAACGCGTGCAACTTTTTCACATAGTAATACTAATGCTAAATCTCTAATCATAAGAGACTTGAATGAAGCGAAGAAATTATCTTCTTTTATTCTTGGAGAGATAGGTGAGCAGGAATTTTATAAAATCTTTAATGAAAAATATTCAGAAGGATTTGATCCAAAGAAAGATTTAGAAAAAGTCGGAGTTGTAAATCAAACTACAATGCTGGCAACAGAAACTCAGGCTATAGCAGATTTATTAAAAGAAACGATGATAAAAAAATATGGTTTAAGTGAAGTTAAAAATCATTTTGCTGATACACGTGATACTCTTTGCTATGCAACAAATGATAATCAGGATGCAACTTATGGATTATTAGAGGTTGAGGCAGATTTTGCAATTGTAGTCGGCGGATATAATTCATCTAACACATCTCATATTGTAGAAATATGTGAAGAAAAGATACAGACTTATTTTATCTCTTCTGAAAAAAAAGTTTTATCCGGTCATGAAATAAGTCATTTTAATTTGAATACCCGTCAGGAAATTCAAACAAATAATTTTATTCCGCAGAAAGAAGCTGTAACGATTTTACTAACAAGTGGTGCAAGCTGTCCTGATGCAGTTGTTGAAAGAGTTTTAAGAAAAATTCATTCATTTTTTAAGGGGGCTAAAGATGTTGATCAAATAATAGAATCGTTATTATCAGAAAACTGAATTTAATATAGAGCGATAAATTATTTTAATTTACATTAATTTGATCGAAGGTAATCCGTTTAATCTGCTCATACGTGTTTTATTGTTTTAATTAATAGTAAATAGTTTTTATATTAATTTAGGTAAGTGAAATTTAATTTAAAGATATAACTATGTTAAAGCGAATCAAAATTGATCCCGAAGTGTGTCATGGTAAACCTGTGATAAAGGGGACAAGGATATTAGTAAGTAATATATTGAGCGATTTGGCTACTGGACACTCAATAGAAGAAATCATAGAAGATTATCCATCTTTAACAAGAGAAGATGTTCTTGCAGCAATATCTTTCGCAGGGTATTTATCAAATTTTGAAACTTCCCTTTATGATATACATAATATATGAATTTCTATCTTGATGAAAATGTACCTAAACCCATAGAAAGATTCCTGTCTTCAGAAGGACATAGCATATTTTCTACTAGAGATACTGAATATGAAAGTGCAGATAACAAAACTTCTTTTAGACTTGTACAAGACAAAAGTGCGATTTTTATTACTACGGATAAAGATTTTTTTCATACAGTACCTTTCTTATTTAAAAATCACTGTGGGTTATCGTAATAAACTTGCGACAGCCTAATCGTCAGAATATTACTGAAAAATTTTTATGGTTCTTTAAACATTTCGATCTAACAGAATTTTCTAATACTGTTGTACTCTTAAGAGATCATACCTACACCATAAATCGAAATGATCCTACTGAAATGACAAAATAATGTACATTCTTTGTTTCTCTGTTATGCGGATTTATTTAAGGTTCTGGATTTTTACAAAGGATGGTTTGATTAATGCAGATCGGTTTACAAGATGGAATATCAACTATTTATTTATAAGTTACAGATAAGTTCTTTATTCCATATAGGAATCTGTGTTATCTGTGTTTTATTGTTTTGATTCTTTGATATGATGTTTCTACCTCACTTAGAAGTCTCTCAAATAATTCTTTAACTGTTGGAATATCATTTATAAGCCCGGCACCTTGTCCTGCTTCAAGTTCACCTTCAATCAGATCACCTTCAAAGATTCCAATCCTTTCACGTTTAGCAGCAAGTAATTCTCTTAATTGTGTTTCACTCCAGCCTTCACTTTCGGCTTTCATTGCACGGATTGCGAATTCATTTTTTATCACTCTTACTAACCCGATTTTTTTAAAAGCCAGAACCGTATCCTTATCACCGGCTTTTACAATTTCATCTTTAAAATTCTGATGAGCAGAAGATTCAGCAGTTGCAGCAAAACGGGTTCCGATTTGTACTCCTTCTGCACCAAGAGATAACGCTGCAAGTATTCCTCTGCCATCGACAATACCGCCTGCAGCAATAACCGGAATATTAAGTTTGTCAACAAGCTGCGG
>JAVEUY010000286.1:0-4304 GCA_034005315.1 Ignavibacteriaceae bacterium
TTTTACATCAAAGTTAGTTCAACACTAATTAAAATGTTTTCTTGGGTCCCAAAGTGGTTCTAGTTTTTTCTTAACCGGTGGTTTTAATTTGTCATCCTGATTAACAAATTCTAATGGTTCTTTTCCGCCGCCATTCTGATTTTTTTTGATTTCATCATCAAGTACAAAAGTATCTTCAGAATCCTGTTTATCCTCCTGTTTGATAATATTTTCTGCGATAAATGTACTATCATAAATATTCTTATTATTTAATGCAGCAAGACTGTCTTTTAACATTTGCTCCAGTCTGGTTTTTTCCTGTTTATAAGCTGTAACTTTTTTTGATACCTGTTTTACATACTGACTTGCGGGATATTTAGCAATCAAAGTATCATATACAACTGCTGCTGAATCCATTAAGAACAGATCATTCTCAAGTATCCATCCTGTTGTATAAAGTGCCTGCGGAGCTACAGGTGATTTTGGAAAGTCATTATAGATACTATACAGCTTAATTATTGATTGATCGTAATTACCTTCTAACATTAAATCTTCGGCAGAGGCATATTCATCTTTGGCAGGATCAAACCCGATATTAATAAGCGGTTTGTTTAGTTTATTTGCCGCTGCATTAACAATAGTTCTGTCTTTATACTTATCATATATAATTTCAAAAAGGCTATCTGCTTTGCTCTTATTATTAACAGTCAGATAGTAGCTCCCGAGTGCATAAAGTGTATTGGGATAATAAACAAGTGACGGATAATTTTGTAAAATATTTTCGTACAGAACTAAAGCAGAATCCTGCACATCTAATTCAGTTAAAAATAAATTCCCAAGTTCAAGACTGCTTTTTGCAAGTACTGTTTTAGCTGAATCAATACTGATCTTTAGTTTCCGCGGCGGATTTCTTTTAAACTTAACACTATCAAGACTCACTTTACTATTCTTTAAAATATTTTTAGGATCCTGCAGGTCTTTTAAACGCTGTGCATGAAGTGAGTCAATCAGTTTTTGTTTTAAACCAATAGAATCTTTCGGATTAAATAATCCAATCTGAATAAGACTATCTATTTTGATCAGACTATCGCGAACAAAAATAGAATCTTTAATAAAAATGGAATCTTTTAATAAAGGATCTTTTGGATTTAACAATGTATCAACACCGCTCCAAATTTCCTGCATTTCTTTTCGCTCAAGAAACTCTGTTAAAAGTTTAAGAGAATCTGCAACATAATCAGAAGAATCTTTTATAAACACTTCGGGATTCAGAGAGTAGAATAACTGTTTGTCAAAACGATTAATTTCTTTTCTAAGATTTCCATATTTGGTAAAAAGCTGATTGCTGTTCTTTGCTTTCTCTTTATAATCCTCAGGTAATGTAGATGTGGATGCTTTGTTATAAAAATATCCTGCACTATCGTAATTCATAAATCTTGTTCTGAAAAGCTCAGCCAGCTCAAAATTGGACGCAGATGCAAACACAGTATTTTTATAGGTTGTATCGACAATCTTAAATTGATCATAGGCACGGTTATAATCGCCAAGTTCAACTAATGTTTTGCCAATCTGAAAATCAATCTCACCGTAAGATTCACGGAATTTATCTTTCTTTCTTATGTCTTCAAAAACCTTAAGTGCTTTATCCGGCTGATTGTTATCTCTTAATGCATTTGCATACTTTATTGTTGCAGTTATTTCAAGATCAAAATCCGGTTCATTTTCAAAAACTTTTTCATAAGCAAGCAATGCATTATTATCATCATTCAGTTCAGAATACATGTTTCCAAGTTCATAATAAATTCTGGCACGTACAACATCATCATCATAAACTTCTGCAAATTCATTAGCGAGTGTAATAGCTTTTGTAAGATCTTTTTCTTTTATGCGGTATTTGATTTCCTGTACATAGCTTTCTTTTATTATTTCTTCATAGTCTTCTTCAACGGCTTTGGTTCTTACTTCTTCCAAAAGCTCTAATGCATTATTAAAATCTCTTAGTTCAAAATCGCATTTGGCAAGCCAAAGATTTGCTTCGGTTATCTCTTCTTCGTCATCTGTTTCTGCAGCAAGAAATTCTTCAAATTTCTTTTTTGATTTCAGATAATTACCCTGATAATAAAAAGATTTTCCTAACATCATTAAAGCATCATTAACATAAGACGATTTGGAATAGAATTGAAGAAGTTTAGAACTTTTTTCGATTACTTTTGTCAGAGAAGTTTTTGCAGTAGCTGGAACAATAAGCGGTTCAATAGAAAATAAATCTCTTTTCTGTGAAAGAATTTCTTTTTCTGCATCTTCAAACAATGATGAAGTATTATAATACAGGTTAAAATAAGTAGTAAAATTTTCCCAGATGGAACATCCGCTAAACAAAAGCAGGAAAAGTATTACTATTAAATATTTAAAAGATTTGCTTCTAAAACTCATATTTGAAACTATCAAACCTTAGAATAAAGAAAAAGGTATTTTTTTCTACAATGCCTGCGGTCCTGATTCCTCAGTCCTGATTCTTACTACATCCTGAATATCCGAAATAAAAATTTTGCCATCGCCAACCTGCCCTGTTTTTGCCGAACGGACTATAGCATCAATAGCCTTATCAAGAAGTGCATCATCAACAACAACTTCAATCTTGATTTTTGGAATAAATTCAATCTGATATTCACTTCCCCTGTAAGTTTCAGTATGCCCTTTTTGTCTGCCGTATCCTCTTACTTCCGAAATGGTAAGTCCTCGTATTCCTTCTTCAACGAGAGCTTCTTTAACCTCATCAAGTTTAAATGGGCGAATAATTGCCTCAATTTTTTTCATCAGATACTCCTGATTTTATTTGCCGTGGCAATGTTTATATTTTTTACCGCTGCCGCATGGGCAAGGATCATTTCTACCGACTTTTTGTTCTACTCTTACTGTTTGAACTTTCCCTTCAGGATTTGTGTGCGGCGTTCTGCCGGAAAGCCCGATATTTTCAGTGCTCTGTTTGCTCTCCATCATTCTTACAGGTGCAGTTCTTCTTCTTTGAACTTCTTCGCTTGCTTGCGGAAAGAATTTAAATGCAAATGAAACTGATTCATTTCTAATCTGACCTAAAAGATCCACAAATAATTTAAATGCTTCTGCTTTATATTCAACAAGCGGGTCTTTCTGTCCATAGGCTCTTAATCCAATACCTTCCTTCAGATCATCCATTTCTCTAAGATGTTCTTTCCACTTTTGATCAATAACACTTAGTACAGCGTATCTTTCCAGTCTTGCCATTAAATCAGAGCCAAGCATTTCTTCTTTTCGTTTGTAAAAATCATTAGCAGCCTGAATAACTTTATCTTTAAGACCATCTTTGCCAAGTGTTTCAAACTCTTCCGGTTCAAGCTGTATATCAACAAGCATATACTGCAGCAATTGTTCTTTAATTCCAATTACATTTACATCATCAAAATTTTTATCGATAATATCATCTACTAATTCTTCCGCCTGGCTAAGTATTTCACTTTTTAGTCTATCACCCTGCAAAGCTTTTTGTCTTCTGCTATAGATTACTTCACGCTGTGAGTTCATCGTGTTATCATACTCAAGCAGACGCTTTCTGATTGCAAAATTGTTTTCTTCAACTTTTTTCTGTGCACGCTCAACCGATTTGCTGATCATGGAATGCTGAATAACTTCACCTTCTTTGATTCCGATTCTTTCCATGACAGATGAAATTCTATCACTTCCGAATAATCTCATCAAATCATCTTCAAGCGAAAGATAGAATTTTGATGTTCCCGGATCACCTTGTCTTCCGGAGCGTCCTCTTAACTGTCTGTCAATTCTTCTGGATTCATGTCTTTCGGTACCAAGAATATATAACCCGCCTTTATCTTTTACTCCTGAACCAAGTTTAATATCAGTACCTCTTCCGGCCATGTTTGTAGCAATTGTAACCGCTCCTATTTCACCAGCGTGTGCAACAACCTCTGCTTCTCTCTGATGCTGCTTTGCATTAAGAACATTATGAGGAATCCCTTTTCTTTTCAGCATTCTGCTTAATGTTTCAGAAACTTCTACAGATGTTGTTCCTACAAGTACAGGTCTTCCTTCTTTTCTTAATACTTCTATCTGGTCAATGATTGCATTGTATTTTTCCCGTTTTGTTTTATAAACTGCATCATCCTGATCTTCCCTTGTGATAGGTTTGTTGGTCGGGATTACTACGACTTCAAGTTTATATATTTCGAAAAATTCACCTTCCTCAGTTTCTGCTGTACCGGTCATACCGGCGAGTTTGTTATACATCCTGAAATAATTCTGAAGAGTAATCGTTGCAAGTGTTTGTGAAT
>JAVEUY010000287.1:0-4294 GCA_034005315.1 Ignavibacteriaceae bacterium
TTATCTGTTGGGAAGATGCAGCTAATCATAAAATAAAATATATAGAAGCAATCTATGGGACATCCTGGAGATTTTTCTCGGCTGCGGATGTCTCGCCCAGTTATTGGACAGACAATATGAGTCCGCAGATGACTTTGGTAAGCGGCAATAAACCAACCATAGTATGGAGAAGCAGAAATAATATTATCGAGGGACTCTCTGTTCACATAAGACAAAAATCAGCAGATGTTTGGCAAAATATAACTTCCTTCTCTCAGACAGAACCTGTTAGCCCAAACCCGGTTATTGGAGATTATTACTCACAGAATAAAATGGACGTACTTTGGGATATTGGTAATTCAATCTATAAAGCTTCTTTTAATGGCAGCAGTTGGACAGGACCGACATTTCTTACATCAAACGGCGGCACAGGTTTAAATATAAACCGCACTTCTACATATCAAACAAAAGCCTTGTGGAAAAAGCCTGATAATACGATTGTCTTTCAAAACATTGGCGGTACTGCACCGCCTGCCAAAGTAACTGCTGGTGAAGAGAATGAAATAACTACACTGCTTTACAGATTAAACCGTCATGCAATTATCGAACTGCCTAAAGATATTGACAGTACTGCAAAAGGAAGTGTTTGTTTTGAGATTGCCGGTATCAGCACTTTGTATAATAATTCTGAAAAAAAGATAAATTATTCTCTTGATGAAAATAATCTTCTATCCTCAGAGTCATTTAGAATTCCAGCAGAAAATATCCAACTTAAATTTTCAGGAGCAATTTATGGTGCAGGTTTAGATTTGAAAAATGATTTTATCAGTTCAATTACTGAACCTCTTGCAAAGGTTATGCTGAAGGATAAAAAATCAAATGAAACTCTTAAAGATATTTGGGTAAATGATCCTTCAATGTTAAATCAGATAAAGAATGGAACATTTGGAGAATTCAGGGATATATTTCTTGATTTAAATAATTATTTAGGTAAAACAGTATATGTACAAGTTGAAATGATTGGAGAATCAAAAAACATCAAGCCCTTAATTGTTGATGATTATTTAATTCTAAAGGACTCAACTTCAATAGCTGAGAATCTGGCTAAAAAGAATTATTCTGATTATGCCCTGCCAACAGAATACACTTTGATGCAGAATTTTCCTAATCCATTTAATCCTAATACAACAATTACTTTCTTTTTACCCGTAGCACAATATACAACACTTAAGATTTATAATGTTTTAGGAAAAGAAGTAAAGACAGTAGTAAATGAAAATTTAAAAGAAGGATATCATTCAGTAGATATTAATATGAGCAATGAGCCTTCAGGTGTGTATTTATACAGCTTGTCTGCAGGCAATTTCAGAGAGACAAAGAAATTATTGTTACTTAAATAATTATATCATTAAAGAAAAACCTTGAAGGTTTCTAAAGATAGTTTTACTCTAAACTAAAATCTGACAGAAATCTTTATTAAACCTTCAAGATTGCTGTTCAAAAATTTTAATGAACAAATACTGTAACTAAAAAGGGTAAAAATTAATGAATAAAAGATTATTCGTAATAATATTTTTGCTTATACTCATATTTTATCAAAATATGCTTGGTAAAAACATAACCGGATTAACATCAGAAGAAGAACTTTTACTTAAATATAAGTACGAAATAATAAATGCGTCAGAACAATTAAATATATCTTCAAGAATAATTGCAAGTATAATCTATGCAGAACATAAGTTAAATGTAAAGTTAGGAGAAAGCATACTTGATTATATATTTGCAAAGAGCGGATATAATTCATCTATGGGAATTGCTCAGATTAAAATCAATACAGCAATATGGATTGAAGAACAAACACATAATCCGGGAAGTCGGTTTTATCTTGGCAGTGAAATTCAGAATAAAATATTTATAAGCAGAAACAGAGGAGAAATTATAGATAGACTTGAAGATTCTGAAAAAAATATATTTTATGCATCCTGTTATATAGCAATGATAATGAAGTTGTGGCAGCCAATTCTTGAAATTATAGAATCAGGCAGTAATAAAGCAGGAATAATCGCAACAATTTACTCGCTTGGGATTATTGATGAGAATGGAAAAGTAAGAGAACCTCACATAAATGCCCGTATGAATAACTTTGGAAAAGTTTCTCAGGAATTTTATCATTCATTTTTATTGAGAGATGTTTTTAATTAAACTGATTCTGTGCCAAACTAAATTTTACCATAAACAATTGCTCATTATTTTAATCTGTTTAATTAAGTACAATTCTGTTCATAGTTTCAGTACGGTTAAGCTTAAGTATAATTTTTTTATAAAGAGTTCTTAATTAAAAATTTTTTAATATTAAAAAGCCCTATTTTTGGTTCAAATCGGGCATTCCTTTCATTGCAATCACTTCGTTTTGAGGTTATATTTGTAACTTATTTTTTGAGGAGTTTTTTAGCAAAGAATGATTTTCCACAAAAGTGTATTTTGTTATCTGTTTATATTCGCAATTGTTTTTTCTCATATAGCTTTTTCACAGGTTATTTTTAGGGATCTTCCAAATTATAAACTTAATTCTTCCGATCAGTTTTTATTTGATATATCAAGTTCAAGAGATATAATTCCTTTAAACGGAACCTGGAAAGTATATACTGCTGATGATAAGAAAAAAGAGAAAGTCAATGTAACTATTCCTTCAGTGTTTGAAGGTAAAGGCGAGTTTGTTTTTGAAAAGAGTTTTAGTTTATCAAGCAGACAGATAGACAATCATAAAATCTCACTTAACTTTTTTGGTCTTAATTACTCTGCAGATATTTCGGTTAATAATGCGATAATTTATCGTCATCCGGGAGGTGAATTTCCTTTCTCGCTTCCGATACCAAGAGATCTGCTAAGGTCTGATAAAGCAAACATCATTTCAGTAAAACTTTTTTATGAACTTGATGCTCTTAATACAATTCCGTTAAAGCAAAGATTTTTATTTCCGCAAAATTCAGGCGGTATTATCCGTGATGTATATTTACACTTAACACCAAATGTCAGTATAACTGATTTTAGTTTTAAAAAAGATGTAGATTTCAAAAGCAGTAAAGCGTTTATTTCTTTACAATCGGTAATTGATAATAAAGAATTCAGAAAGATTCCTGATTCACTTGGTATTAAATCCGATTTTGTTTTAAAGACACAGATTCTTTCTAAAGACGGAGCAAATGTTATTGCTTCTGAACAAAATACATTCCGGTTAGAACCAAGTAAACGAATTGAAATTAAAAACAGCCTTACAATTACTTCACCGGTTCTATGGTCGCCGGAAAATCCTTACAGTTATATTGTAAGATTAGAATTATACCAGGGTGATCAATTAGTTGATAAAAGTGACAAAAGCATTTCGCTTTATAGTCTTCAGTTAACAGAAAATAATTTTATTCTTAACGGAAAAGATTTTCATTTATACGGCGTTACTTATTCTGCATCAGATTTTCAATACGGAAGTCTCTCATCTTATGAAAGAATGGAAAAAGATCTTACTGTTATAAAGCAGGCAGGATTCAATGCTGTAAGATTTGCACGCGAACTTCCTCATCCATATTATTTAAGAATGTGTGAGAAGCTTGGTTTATTAGCGTTTGTTGAGCTGCCTATATCCAACTTACCCGAAGGGCTGGCAGCATCTCAGAATTTTGTTGAACGAAGTAAAAACTATTTATCCGGTTTGCTGGATGCCTATACCGGATATTCTGCTGTTGCCGGTATCGGTTTTGGTTCAGGTTATCTTTTCAGTTCTGATGAACATCGTGCATTACTTTCTAATTTGGCTGAACAGGTAAAGAAAAGTAAAAGTGTAATTACCTATACTTCATTTTTTGATTTTGGCTATCAGGAAATAAATAATCTTGATTTTTACGGAATCGAATTACTTAACAAACAGCCGAATGATTTGCGTGTTGAAGTTGAAAATCTTAAAACTTTAACCGGGGGCGGAAAAATATTTATCGGTGAAGCAACTTATATTGTAAATATCGGGCAGACAGATGGTTATGTAAATAAATTTTCTTACGAAGCTCAGGCTAAATTTTTTGATGATATGTTCAGCTTCTATGAAGAAAATAATTTAAGCGGATTTTTTGTAAATACAATGTATGATATCAGGGGAAATTACCGTTCGATAGTTTCCGGATATAATAATGGTAATGTTTACAATATCGGATTAATCAGTGAAGACAGAAACCAGGAAAGACTTGCTTTTAAGATATTATCGGCTCGGATGAAAAATACCGAAAAGGTAACAATTCCAATCGGAAGCGAAAAAGATGATGCACCG
>JAVEUY010000009.1:0-20529 GCA_034005315.1 Ignavibacteriaceae bacterium
CATAATCCAGTTAACTTTCAAATCATCATCGCTGACAGATTTAAGAGTATCGAGGGTTTGTTTTGTTCCATCTTCAAGATCTTTAACCAAATCCTGTGTGTTGTTTATTTCCGGTTTCTTAATTGAGCTATCTGCAAGATCTAAATATTCGGTTGTAATTATCTGGCTGATTCGTCCTGATAAATCAGCAACATGAGCTGCAAGCTGTTTTAAAGTCATAGATTTTTCATGAGGACGCCAATCAAATTTATCTGCGGGAACGCACTCTAACATTTTTCTTGTGTTAGCCGATTCGTGTTCAATTTCTGAAATAAGCATTTGTGTTAATGACATGTTCAATAACTCCTTAAAATAATTTTATCTTAAAAAAATATTTGTTTAACTATCAATAATGTTGAAGAAATACTGATTAGAACATAGCGGAAATCAGGTCATCAATGCTGATGTTACGGAAATGTTTTTCAATCTGAAATTCAGACAAAGTATTTCTGAGATTTTTTTCTTCGTGATGCGTATTGATTAAGGCATTTTCAATATCTTCTATTCCTTTCTCTGAAAAGAAATCACCGAAGATTTTTGCTTTTTCAATTATGCCGTTTTTTACTTCCAGGTTCATTTCAAGTAATCCGCCTTTTGTGCGTATGGCTTTTTTAAAATTATATTCAGGTGATTTTCCAAAATTCCATTCATAAGTAGAATATTTTTCATCCCTGAGTTTTTGAATTATCTTTTTATCTTCATCGGTAAATTCATAAAGACGCGCACCGGGATAAGTTGAAAGGACATGATCCATTAATTTTTTAGTAAACTCTTCAAGAGTTAAAGGACTTTTTAAGTGCTCAGAAATGTTTGTTACTCTTTTAGGAACTGATTTAACAGCTTTATCAACATACTTAACAGGATTAATCTTTAATGCTTCACTGATGTTTCTCATCTCTGAAGCAAAAAGAATTGTGCCGTGATGCAGAATTTTATTATTGTAAATGTGTGCTGCATTACCTGAAAATTTTCTTCCATCAATAACCAAATCGTTTTTACCTTCAAACCGTGCATCTATTCCAAGACTTTGAATCACTTCAATTATAGGTTTTGTAAATTTTTCAAAGTCAGATAGACTTGTATCCTTACCGGATTCAGTGAAAGAAAAATTCAGATTGCCAAGGTCGTGATAAACAGCGCCGCCGCCTGAAAGTCTTCTTACAACCGAGATGTGATTCTCTTTAACATATTCGTAATTTATTTCTGAAAGCGTGTTTTGAAATTTGCCAACGATTATAGCATTATCATTCCGCCACAACATAAAGCAATCTTCTTTGATATGCTTCAGTATATATTCATCTGTGGCAATATTAAAATACGGGTCTGTTGATTCATGATATATGCAAAGCAATTTTAACCTCTAGTTTATAATTCTTTTGAATTAAAAATATTAAAATATCTGAAAAATTCTTTTGATGAACTCAGCACAATTGAATCTCTTCCCTGCTTGATTTGCTATCTGTCAGTATCTTAAGTGATTCAAAAAAAATGTCAGATTTCGACAAGCTCAATCTGACAATCTAATTTTATAAAATAACTATTCAGGCTTTACTTTAATTACTCTTACTTTCCAGACATCAGGACCGCTTTCCAGATATTCCCATCTGAAAGGTTCTTTGCTTTCTGCTTCCATCTGATAATAAAGCGGTTTGGGATCGTGATCATTAAAAAATTCAAAAGCCTCTC
The DNA here is from genome assembly GCA_034005315.1 of Ignavibacteriaceae bacterium. GTDB lineage: Bacteria > Bacteroidota > Ignavibacteria > Ignavibacteriales > Ignavibacteriaceae > IGN3. Next base: position 1,726 of record JAVEUY010000009.1, read on the forward strand.
CCGGTTTTATATCAGCAAAAGCTTTATAAAACATTTCGTGTCGCTCAGATGGCGGATATGGGCGAACATCAAACTCATTTACCACAGAATATCCGGCATCACCCAATCCGCTCTCATCTTCTTTTCTGATATGAATAACATATTCATCCGGACCTTTTTGTTTAGAAACCCAGGAATGTTTTCCTTCAAACTTATCTTTAAAGATATTATGAATCTCTTCCAGATTTTCCTTTGCAATAAGTTCCATAGTTGTTCCTTCTTCCATCATACCATAACGATGAAAAACAATTTGTTTCCACTCACCTTTTCCAGCCTTACGAAGATCAAGAAGTGTAGCAACACTTTTCATCTCTCTTTCCTTTGATACTTCAGTCCGGGTGACTTTTACCTTCCATTCCCTTCCGCCGCGGTTAAGATATTCCCAACCGACTACATCACCGTGAATTGAACGGAATTCATAATACAGAGGTATCGGATCGTGATCGTTTATAAAAATAAAACTTTCATTAACAGGCAGTTCCTTAAAAATTTTCAGTAGCAGCTCATGTCTTTTAATCGGAATCAAAGTTCTTACATCAAGCTCTTCATTGGTTTTCATTTCTGTCCATCTGATTAAATTTAAAAATTTTTATGTTAGTTAGTATCAAATAAAATATATTTTTAATATGGTCTTAGTATCATAAGCACAATTATGATTAAGAAAATTATATTCTCAATCCGTTCAAACAGGAACAACTTTTTAGCAAGAGTATAATACTCATCAGGAATCTTATCACCGTTATAATTTTTCAACATCTCTTTAATAGGCTTTGATCTTGGTGTAAGTAAAACCGGTCCGAACGCTAAAGCTACAACAAACAATATCAGGCTTGCCACATACCAGACTGCGTGGAATAAAAAAGTATTGATCATACCCATTCCCAAACCGGAAAGCAGTAAAAGAGTTCCGCCAACCATTACAAAATTATGCAGTCTGTTACGGATAAAATATGCGTGTCTTAGTTCAGTCATATTGGTTGCTTTAGTAACGATATAAATCATTACAAAGCCGGGTCCCATTCCTAAAATAGCTGAAAAAACATGAACCAATACAAGAATTTGGTAAAGTGTATAAATTTAAATCTCCTGATTAATTAAATAGTTCCGAGCTGCTGATAAAAACAATAATGATGCATTAAACTACAATATTAACCACTCTTTTCAATTGACTTAAAACAAATTAATTGAATTAATCCTTTTCGGGCTTTTACAATTGTTATCCTTAACAATAATGAGAGTCAACTTTAATGCGGGTTTTTTGAAATACTATTTTAACATGAATTGAAATGTTTATCTTGCTTTGATCCCCAAGACAAAACTAATATAACAGGCAAAGTCACCAATTACTTTACGATCATTGCCTAATTCTTTTCTCCAGGATGCATCTTCACCGTTTGCAATCATATTTCTGCTCATAATGTTGCAATCATCAATAAAAACATTGTGAGCCCTGCTTCTTTCCTCATCCATATTTTTTCTTTCTTCTCGTTCCAACAACATCCATTCTGATCTAAGTGATGAATATCTGATTGCACTTTTAAATAGAGTTTTTTTCAACTCAATCAGTTTTGACTTTTCGATTATTAAATAAAAATTATAAAATTGCTTATATGGCAGATCGATAAGATTTAATATTTGTTCCAATCAAACACCTTGTTGATTAAAATTTTATTAAGACAAATTACTTTTGAAATATACTTAATGATTTAAACATTTTAATTTGTTGAAAGCTCTTTTAATCAGATAAGTTACTCTCAAATAAATTTGTTTTGAAGACGAGATAGAATATTTTGTTACAGATTTAAAAGCTCAATTAATAAATGAAGCCTTTTTTAGGGAAAGACATATAAATGAAAAAATTTACTCTAATCAGTAAAACAACTAAATAGACGTTAGCCTTCAGAAATTTTCAAAATAACTCATTAAATCTTACAATTATCATCTTCGCAAACACCTTCATCCTGCTTACCTATCATTTCAAATTTTGGTTTACTTTCCTGATAAGCTTGTGTCAAAGCTTCAACAAATGCTTCTACCGGTTGTGTACCTGAAACTCCGTATTTTCTATCTATCACAAAAAACGGAACTCCATGAATGCCTAATGTTTGTGCTTCCTGAATATCTTTGTTTACTTCTCCGGTTTTCTCTTCGCTTTTTAAAAATGCAGCAGTTTTTGTTTTATTCAGTCCGATATTTTCAGCAAGCTCAGTTAATACTTTTATGTCGCCGATGTTTTTGCCTTCAGAAAAATGCGCTGCAAATAAAACTTCTTCCATCTCATTTCCTTTTCCTTTATCTTGAGCAAAATGGATTAACCGATGCGCTTTGAAAGTATTAGATTGTATTGAAATATCCTGTCTGAATTCAATTCCGACATCTGCACCTTTTTGTTTCAGATAATCGAACATACTTTCTATTTGCTGTGCAGGCATACCTTTACGATTAATTAAATATTCTCCTGTGGAAACAGAAAGACCTTCATCAGGCAGAGATGGATCCAACTGAAAACTTTTCCACTCTACTTTTATCAGATCTTTAAACGACAATTGCCTCAAAGCTTTTTCAAAATGCTTTTTACCGATATAACAAAACGGACATATTACATCCGACCATATCTCTACTTTCATAAATTTACTTTCGATAATTATTGTTAAGTTTCTTATAATATAAATTTAATATACAATTTATTACAGATTCATCAGTAATCTCATCTCACTATTTAATTACGTGTTAATTAATATCTCAGACCAAAATAGTGTGTGTTAATACACATTAATTAACTGAAACTTAAATCATTGTGAGGTAACTCAATGAAATAATTTTGTTTCTATCATTAAATATTTAAGTTATACATATACACGATTTAAAAATTAAACCCGGTTAAAGAGAAAAATATGCAGACACGATTAATTGCAAATAAATCTGCTGATAAACTTGCCTGCTGATAACTTTCACGGATGAATATTTTATAATATCAGATAAAACTAAATAACTAAAACAATAAAGAAAGGATAATTATCATGAAAAAACATAATGCTAATGCAGTTTGGAACGGCTCTTTAAAAGAAGGAAAAGGAACTTTGACAACGAAGAGTAAAGTTCTGAACAATCATCAATACTCTTTTAAAACCCGTTTTGAAGATGGAGCTGGAACCAATCCTGATGAACTATTAGCTGCTTCACACGCTGGCTGCTTTGCTATGGCATTCAGTCTGATTCTTGGTCAGAATGGATTTACACCTGATTCAATTGATGTAAATGCGGAAGTTACTATGGATCCTGAAAAACTTGCTCTTACAGGTTCTCATTTAACAGTGAAGGCAAAAATTCCGAATATTGATCAGAAAAAATTTATGGAAATTGCCAATGCGGCAAAAGACAACTGCCCTATCAGCAAAGCTCTCAGCTTGCCTATTACTTTAGATGCAAGCTTGGTTTAACACTAACCTAAACTAATTTAAAAAGCCTGGTTATTTCTGATTAAATAATCAGGCGATTTATACTTTTTTTTATAAAAGCATTCGCTCGCTAAGATAAAATTCAAATCAAAAATATTTCGGAAATTTTTATTCCTCATTTAATTTAAGATGTAATATCTCAGGTGGTTTTCCCCAATGCGGAGGAACTTCATCAGAAGTTAGCAAAGGCATTGAAGATGTAGCTCCGCCCAAGTAATCAACAGCATTCAGAAAAACTACTTTCCTGATTTTATAATATCTAATTGCATAAGAACATATAACACACGGCTCGTGAGAAGTGTATAATATACATTCCGATAAATCGGATGAGTTTAATTTTTTAACCGCAATTCTTATAGCTTCAATTTCTGCGTGACAAGTTATATCGTTTTTAGTTTTTCCTGCTTCTTCAGCTTCACTTATTATCTGGTTATCTTTAATAATAACGGAACCAACAGGCGGATTTCCTTTTTGAGCAGCAGATTTTCCAAGTTCTCTGCATCGGTTTATGTAAAAAATATCATCTTTCATTGTTGATAGCATTTTGTTTTTAAAAATTTGTTTTAAGATAATCTCATCTTAATTGATGTTAAGATAAATTAGATGCTGAAATAATCCGCCATCGGCGGACAGCATGACATACATATCAAATTTTTTAACAGTTAAAAATCATTACGCCAACTTTAAATTTTTGTAAGTGCTGATCCTTTATGTGCAGCAATATGATCCGTCTTGTCACTTTTTATTTCATATTGCGGATCATTTTTACTGGCGTGATGAGTGTAACCTTTATAATTAAAATCTTTTGTGTGCACTTTTATTATTGTGCCTGAAACTCTTCCCGCTTCTGAGTTCCAGCTAACGTGATCACCTACTTTAAAATTTTTCATCATAATAATATCATTTGTTATTAAACAAACTTTCCTCTGAGTAAAAAACACGATCACCAACCACTCTTGCTGGCGAAGTGTAAGGATGCTCTTCTGTCTTATCAGTTGTCATAATATGCAGAACCTTCCAGCCTTTTGCTTTAAGATAATCTGAAACCATTGAACGATGACAACGCCACCAGACTGCTTCAGAGCACATATATACAGTTGTTTGCTTAGAAGCGATAGCTTGTAACTGCGTAATTCCACTTTCAAAATTTTCAGTCTCCATATAATCAGCATAAGCACGAAATGAATCATTACGCCATCGGTTGTTCATAGAATCCTTTTTAACTTTTCTTCTTCCGCCCAGTTCTTTTAAATGAGTGTAATCTATTCTGTTTTCTTTTAATGATGCTTCTAAATTTTCTTTGTTAAACTGCGGAAATTTTTTTGAACCAGGGAAGCTTCTGATATCAACAAGATGTTTAATTTCAAATGACTGCAGCATTTTTAGAAATTCATCAATACTGTGAGTTGAATGACCTATCGTATAAATAATATGTTCTTTGGACAAAGACATCTATTTTTTTAATGTGAATTTAAGTCGTGAATTACTTTTTAAATGCCGAAATATATTTATCAATATACAACTGCTTTTCTTTTGATTTATATTGTTGAATAAAACGGGGATGCTCCAATGCTGTAAGCTTTCCGAACAGTTTTTGTTTCTCATTTATTATCCGGATAAAATCAGCATTCTTTTTTCCTAATATAAAAACTTCAGATGTGTCCAACCCAAGACTAATATGTTTCTTTAGTGAATAAATCATAAAATCTTCTACGCACTCAAAGAGATTTTTATCATCATAGTAATTGACATTGAGCCACTTCCCTTCTTTTGCTTTTCTAACAATCGCTAAAGGGAAGGGTGAATTGATATAAAACTTTTTATAAAAATTTTTTACACCGCCAAATGCTTCTATCATTTCATACAAAAAAACCGAAGACACTTCATGACTATAAGCCGAGTGCATCGGAATCCCGCAAACTAATTCAAGTCGTTTTGTATCAGTAAAAGGAACACCGGTAATACCTGCTCCGTGCCTGCTTGGATTAATTCCTATTATAAATTTTCTCTGTTTATTATCATTATAAAACTTATAATAAAATTTTTGCATTACCTGCATTGTTTCCGGGTTATCCAAAAAAGGATTCAACACCTGAAAATTATCCGGAAGCTTCCCTGAAAATTTCAAGTTATTGTTAAAGGCAATTGCTTTTTCGGCAAAGGTTTTCTGCTGTTTCATTGTTTTGAATTGATTAATTAATGCTTATATAAAATTAAATATAAAGTAATTTATTTGTGCTCTAATAAGACTGCATTAATTTTCTGGTGATTAAATTAACACTCAGAGCTTTTCAATAAACTTTCATGACTTAAGTCAGATAACACATCATTTCTTTTCCAGACTATTTTGTCTGAATTAAAAGATTTAATATGTTTGCCATTCAATATCATAAATAATCCCAATTAATTAATTGTATTAAAGATCTAATTAGTTATGCAGAATTCACTTCTACTGTTATTTCTTATTCTTGCAGGAATAATTATTATCATATTTACTTATGTGTTTCTTTCATCAAAAAGAGATGAACAAAATCAAAACGGTATGCAAAATGCCCTGCAAAAACGATTCTGGTTTATCCTGATTCTGTTTATTGTATTAGCAATATTTGCATCGATTACAATTCCGAAATCACCATATTTTATTTTTGCAGATGAACAACCCGCAAAAATTATACACGTAGCTTCAAGACAGTTTTATTTTATTATGTCCTATCAGGCAATTGATCCTGAAAATCCGGTGAGCGAAACTTTAATAGAAGTTCCGGTTAATGAATTAGTAGAGTTTAGAGTTACAAGCTTAGATGTAAATCATGGTTTCGCAATTTATAATCCGGCTAATGAATTGATTGCTCAAACTCAAGCAATGCCCGGTTATGTTAACAGGCTGCGCTGGAAATTTACAGAACCCGGCAATTATGATATATATTGTCTGGAATATTGCGGAATGGCGCATCAGGGGATGAAAACTTCTTTAATTGTTAAATGAGAAAATTATGGAAAACACATTATTGAAAAAAAATACAGCTTTTTGGATAATCACTATACTCGTGTTATTTGTTTTAAGTATTATACTCGGCATTATTATGCGGTTAAATCAGGGCGCGATAATACGTTTATCTCCGGTTACTTTTTATACAGATATGACCACACACGGATTAACAATGATCGGAATCTGGTTTGTTGCCGGAATGGCAGGAATAAACTTTATTATGGAGCGATATGTTAAAACAAGTTATTGGGCAAATTTGCTGGCACTGATTTTTACAATTGCCGGAATAGTAATGCTATGGGTTTCTACTCTTGTTGGTAATTTTCATGCCGGATGGACATTTCTTTATCCACTGCCATTTAAGATAATGTGGAGTCAATGGGCAACTCCTATGTTTTTATTTTCTTTAACTACTCTTGGTGTTGGCTGGTTGATATGGTGCCTGAGTTTAGTTACAGCATTATTGAAAAAATATTCTATTCCTCAGGTATTTGCCTGGCAGCATTTTAAGAAAAATCCTCAGCTTGAAACTCCGCCATTTGTTTTAATCTCAATGATCAGCCTTGTTGGTATAATTACCTGTTTAATTGCAGCGGTTGTTTTGCTGATTTTACTTTTTTCTGAATATTATTCAAACGGCACTTTTGTTAACGATGCTTTATTAATGAAAAACCTTACCTACTTTTTCGGTCATACAATTGCAAATGAGATGCTGTATTTAGGTTTAGCAATTTTATATGAGTTGTTTTCTGAAATAAGCGGACAGGCAAAATGGAAAACTACCTGGTATGTTGCATTAGCCTGGAACTTCACTTTGATTTTTATATTAACCGCATTCTTCCATCACTTATATATGGATTTTGTTCAGCCGGAAGGTTTTCAGCTTATCGGACAGATTGCTTCTTATTCAGCCAGCTTACCGGCAGCAGGTGTAACTGTATTCAGCGTTATAGTTGCTGTGTATCGTAAAAAAGTTAACTGGTCTTTAGCTAATCTTTTATTTTTTATCGGTGTTGTCGGATGGGTAATCGGAGGAATAGGCGCTGTTATTGACGCAACAATTTCAAATAATTTTATTTTACATAACACACTTTGGGTGCCTGCCCACTTCCATACTTATAACGCTTTGGGCAATGTGCTTTTTAGTCTTGCATTCTTTTATTGGTTTTCAAAACACTATACTAATAGTAATAGTAAGGATAGATTTTCTACACTCAAACTCTTATTTATTGTCGTGGGCGGAATAGGCTTTTTGTTAGCATTTTATATCGGCGGTGCTGATTCAATACCAAGAAGATATAGCGACTATCCTGAAGCTTTTACAAGCGCAAAAGCACTTGCAGCTTTTGGTGCAGCTTTCGCAACTGTATATCTGATTGGAATTTTAATACTCTTTATAAATATATCTAACAGATGTTTAAGAATTTTATTTTCCCGTTCCTGATTTTTGTTTTTGCAGGAATCAGTATTGCTCAAACTCAAACTCCTAATTGGAGTGAGGAAACAAATATTTATGATAAGGTTTATGATGCATCATTACAGTTGATCAGCGGAGAAAACATTTCTCTGCATCAGCTTGCAGAAAAGAAACCTCTGATAATTGCACTAATTTTTACAAGATGCACAGGTGTATGCAGTCCATTATTATTCCAGTTAATGGAAAGTCTTCAGCATACTCCTTCAGATAAAAATAATCCATATTCTGTTTTGGTTGTAAGTTTTGATACTCTGGATTCATTGAAAGATATGGAATTGATGGCTCGCAGAATTGAATTACAGAAAAATAAAGACTGGCAATTTGCAATTACTGATAATATCAGTCAGCTTAATGCTTCTGTAGGATTTAATCCAATATGGGATGATAATATTCAACAATTTGATCACGATGCTCTTTTAGTGGGAGTTAATTCAGATGGTTATATAGCTAAAAAACTAATCGGACTCCGGAATGAAAAAGAAATCGGTTTATTGATCAGCAGTATAAATAATGTTTTTTCTCCAACTTATCGCCTGCCAAATCCGAATATCCTTTTTTCTTGTTTTAACTACGATCCAAGAACCGGAAAGAACACTCCCGGTTTAGGGCTTTTATTTATTGCTCTTCCTGCAGTTGTATCATTTAGTTTGGTTTTTGGAATACGTTTTCTCGTTAAGCGAAAAACAGTTTAAGTAAATTTTCAAAAAATCACTCTTCGACTACGCGCAGAGTGACGAAAATATTTACTAATATATAATTTATTACTTAATTAAAAATTTTTATTTGACTTGCTCTATCAAATACACTCTGTCATTTCTTCTGACTAATACCGGAATTCTAAAAGTAACTTCATCGCCTCGTTTTGCTGTCTGATTTTCGATATCATTAACTTTCATTTTTTCAGGTTTGATTTCCAGAACGCCGGTTGTTTCGCCCATAATCAACAGTTGATCATCAATTTTTATTTGTCTTGATTCAATTAAAATATGTGCTACTTCAATTTCCTTGAAGTAATTAATAACCTTACCAACATAAGATTTTCTGGTTGTTGCCTTGCTTCCATCAACTCCGGCATATTCTTCAGAGCTTGGAATATCAAAATAAAATCCTGATGAAAAACCGCGGTTATAAACTTTCTCAAGCTCTGTCAACAATTCTTTTTTCTTTTCTGTTGTAAGTTTTCCTTCAAAGTAAAGATCAATCGCCTGACGATATGCAGATACAGCTTTTGCAACATACTCAGGTGCGCGTTTTCTTCCTTCGATTTTAAACGAATCAATTCCTGCTTCAATTAACTGATCTATAAACTCAATTGTGCAGAGATCCTGCGGAGACATTACATAATCTTCACCAATAACAAGTGATTTTTTTGCAGCGGAATCATATACTTCATACTCTCTTCTGCAAGGCTGAACACATTCGCCGCGATTTGCACTCTTACCAAAAAGATGATGGCTCATAAAACATCTTCCGCTAACAGCTATACACATCGCACCGTGAATAAATGTTTCAATTTCAAGATCAGTCTTAGAGCGGATTTTTTTGATCTCTTCAAGTGAGCATTCTCGTGCAAGAACAATTCTCACTGCACCCATTCTTTTATAAACATCAGCAGCAAGCGAATTTGAAATTGAGCTTTGAGTTGAAATACAAAACTGCATTTGATGTTTAAAACATAAATCTGCTGCTGCAAGATCGGAGCAGATAACTCTATCTACTCCTTTTTCTTTTGCAGCGATAATTATTTCTTCAAGCTCATTAAGCTCTTCCTCAAAAACGATTGTATTTAATGTAAGATATGTCTTTACATTATTCTCTTTACAGAAAGAAGTTAATTCTTGCAGATCATCGACAGTAAAGTTTTTTGCCTTAGCTCTCATATTCAGTTTATCCAAACTAAAATAAATTGCATCAGCGCCATTATTAACTGCAGCACGCAGCATCGTCCAATCGCCCGCAGGGGCCATTAATTCCGGTTTTATTATAGTCATTGGTCAGTTGTCATTGGTCAGTTGTCATTGGTCAATTGTCATTAGTCATTAGGTTTTGTTACATCAACAGAAGTATCTCTTCCAATTGATTTAATATAGCTATTCAACTTTTTCCCAATTAAGTCAATATCGTTCAGGAATTTTTGAAATTCATCTTCTGTAATCAAGTTTCTATTTCTTGCTTTTGTTAACCATGTTTTTGTTTCATATAAAGATCCTCTTGAATAATAACATAACTGTTTGTTTTCTTTATAGAAAAACCTTCCGAATTCTTCACTCAAATTTGCAGCAACAGAGTCCACTGACCTAACCAACTGTTTCCCAATTGTGTCTTTAAGAAAATAATCCCAGTTCACAACAATTTTCCAGATCATCTCACCTAACTCCATAGACAATTGGTAAACATGTAATTCTTCTAGCTTCATAATCCTTCAACAATTTATTAAATACAAAAATTATTTTAGAGCACTCTTACCTATAAATGACCAATGACTAATGACTAATGACTAAAGGATTAGGACTTTTCTTCCCAGACTTTTGCTACTTCAACAATTGTTTTAACTGCCATTTCCATATCCTGAACTGCAACCCATTCCAGTTGTGAGTGGAAGCTGTGTTCGCCTGCAAAGATATTCGGAGTTGGTAATCCCATAAAAGATAAACGAGAACCATCTGTGCCGCCGCGAATCGGATGCATAATCGGTTTTATTCCAAGACGTTCCATTGCTTCAACTGCATAATCTGTAACATGTGGATGTTTGTCCAATACTTCTTTCATATTTCTGTATTGTTCAATAATCTGAAACTCCATTCTTGATCCGGGAAATTCTTTAACAGTTTCTTCTGCAAGTTTCTTAAGTAGGTCTTCGTATTCTTTAAGCTTTGGGGCTTCAAAATCACGAATGATAAATTTTAAAGTTGTTAGCTCTTCATTACCATTAAAAGCGCCGCAATGAACATATCCTTCTCTGCCTTCTGTAGTTTCAGGTGAAAGACTATCCTTCGGTAACTTTTCGATAAAGCGTGAAGCAACCTTAATTGAATTTATCATTATGTCTTTTGCATAACCGGGATGGATATTTTTTCCAAAAAATTTGATTACAACAGCATCGGCAGAAAAAGTTTCTGTTTCAAGTTCACCTCTGCTTGAGCCATCAATTGTATAAGCATACTTAGCACCCAGCTTTTTTAAATCTATCTTTTCTGTTCCCCTTCCAACTTCTTCGTCAGGAGTGAAGCAGACTTTTATATCACCGTGTTTTATTTCCGGATGATTTAACAGATAATTAATTGCATCCATAATTTCAGCAACACCTGCTTTATTATCGGCACCAAGCAACGTTGTTCCGTCTGTTGTTATGATGTCAAATCCGATCATATCTTTCAAATCAGGATTTTCATCTACCTTAATTATCCAGCCTCCGTGTTCAAGCTTAATATCTCCGCCCTGATAATTTTTTCGTATTACGGGATTCACATCTTTACCAGTAACGGCAGGAGAAGTATCTACGTGAGAGATAAAAGCAATCGGATCAACTTTTTTAGTTGTGTTTGATGGAAGAGTTGCCATCACATAACCCCACTCATCCATATGAGCATCTTTTAATCCAAGCTGTTTTAATTCTTCTGCAAGATCTTTTGAAAGAATTTTTTGTTTTTCTGTTGATGGAAATGAAGTTGAATCTTCATCAGACTGCGTATCATATTTCACATATTTTAAAAATCTATCAACGCAAGTAAATTTATAATTAGGGTCGAACATAAAACCTCCGGTATTTTAATTTGAACAAAAACTTCTGTTTACATAGAACAGTAATGTTGTAATCGCAAAATTAACCTTAATCCTTTTGAAGGCAAAAACAAATCGTATTGACTAAGCAAAAAATTATATTTGTTCAAAAAATATCTTCTTCTTTTGTAACTTAAGACAATAAAAAACATTTATTTGATATGAAAAAAATAATTTTACTTTTTGCCCTTTTTACAACCGTAAATAATTTCCCGCAAAGTCAAAATAGCTGGATAAGAATAAATCAACTTGGCTATTTAACAAAGTCAGTAAAAGCAGCAGTTTTTATAAGCAAAGAATTAAAAACTCCTGACAGCTTTTCTATAAAGGATGCACTAACTGAAAAAACAGTTTTTAAATCTGAGAAGATAACGTCTTTCGCTGAACAATGGTCGTTTAATTCAACAGCAAGATTAGATTTCTCTGACTTCGAAATGCAGGGCGCTTTTTTTATTGAGTGCGATGGAATAAAATCACCTTTCTTCAGAATAGATGATGATGTTTATAACGGTGCTGCTGATTTTCTTCTCAACTATATGCGGCAGCAAAGATGCGGTTATAATCCTTACTTAAAAGATTCCTGCCACACTCACGATGGATATATAATTTATCATCCGACACTTGATTCCACTTTTATAAATGTTGTTGGCGGCTGGCACGATGCTTCTGATTATCTTCAGTATGTTACTACTTCTGCAAATGCAACATATCAGATGCTGTTTGCATATCTGAAAAATCCCGAAACATTTTTAGATGAATATGATAAAGACGGAAACAAAGGAGCAAACGGAATTCCTGATATTCTTGATGAAGCAAAATGGGGAGTTGACTGGTTGATGAAAATGAATCCTGAAAAAGATGTTATGTTTAATCAGATAGCTGATGACAGAGATCATAGCGGATTTAGACTACCGACTGAAGATACTACAAGTTATGGAAAGGGATTGGAAAGACCCGTTTACTTTGCAACCGGAAAACCACAGGGAGTTTTTAAATATCAAAACAGAGCAACAGGATTAGCTTCAACTGCGGGAAAGTTTTCTTCAGTGTTTTCTTTAGCCGGAAAATTATTAGGCAAATACTATCCTGATTTATCCGAAACATTATTTCAAAAATCAAAAGATGCTTACATCACCGGAAAGAATAATCCGGGAGCATACCAAACTGCACCTTGCACATCCCCATACTTTTATGAAGAAGATAATTTTGCTGATGATATGGAACTCGCCGCTATACAGTTATTTAATGTTACAGGAGAAAAAAATTATCTGTCTGATGCTGTTGATTATGGAATAATGGAACCTGTAACACCATGGATGGGCGCTGATACTGCAAATCATTATCAATGGTATCCCTTTGTTAATCTTGGACATTATTTACTTGCTAAAAATAAATCTGATAAGTCGAATGAAGTATTTACATCGTTTATGAAAAGAGGAATTGATTCCGTTTATCAGCGCGGAAAAGATAATCCGTTTCAAATTGGTATTCCTTTTATCTGGTGTTCCAACAATTTAATTTCTGCTATGCTTACTCAATGCAGACTCTATAATGAAATTACCGGAGATGAAGAATATCTTGAGATGGAAGCTTCACTACGCGACTGGTTGTTCGGATGCAATCCGTGGGGCACAAGTATGATTGTCGGATTGCCGACAAACGGAGATTATCCTTCCGATCCTCATTCAGCTTTTACAGCTCTTCATAATTATCCGATTAACGGCGGACTTGTTGATGGTCCTGTTTATTCAACTATCTACAACAAACTTATTGGAATACAGCTTTACAGTCCGGATGAATATGAACAATTTCAAAATGAATATGTTGTTTATCATGATGATTACGGAGATTACTCAACTAACGAACCAACGATGGATGGAACAGCAAGTTTAACTTATTATTTTTCTGCGCTTCAGAATAAAGGAAATAAATCTTATAATAATTTTGTAATCAGTCACGGCGGAATAATTAAAACAGATACGACAAAAAAAGAAGTTCATCTTATTTTCAGTGCACACGAATTTGATGATGGTGCTAATGTTATAATGAAAACTCTGCGAAATGAAAATATCAAAGCAAGTTTTTTCTTTACAGGAGATTTTATAAGATCACACCAGGAATTGATTAAAGAATTAAAAGCTGATGGTCATTATATCGGACCTCATTCGGATAAACATTTGTTATATGCAGATTGGGAAAAACGGGATTCAATATTAGTTACAAAAGAAGAATTTCTAAACGATCTGAAAAATAATTATGATGCTTTGGAAAGAGCAGGAATAAGTAAAAACGAATCTTCAATTTTTCTGCCTCCTTATGAATGGTATAATGATTCAATATCTGTCTGGGCAAATGAGATTGGTATTAACATAATCAATTTTACTCCAGGAATAATTTCAAATGCTGATTATACAATTCCTTCGATGGGTAAACAATACCGCTCAAGTGAAGAAATTATTAACAGCATTATAAACTTTGAAAGTAAGAATGAATTAAACGGAGCAAATATTCTCATCCATTTTGGGACAAGTCCTGAACGAACTGATAAGTTTTATAACAGACTTGATGAACTTATTAAAGAACTAAAATCAAAAGGCTATAAATTTGATTTGATAAAGATTTAAAATGGAATTTAAAAACCTCTTTTTAAAACTTTATCCATATCCGATTTTATCATCAGCTTAACAAGGTCTTCAAACTTTGTTTTTGCTTTCCAGCCGAGTAATCTTTTCGCTTTTACAGGATTGCCAATCAGCATATCAACTTCAGTCGGACGGTAATAATTCTTATCAACAGTAATAACTGTTTTGCCTTTTTTAAGCTTTGTGGAAAAATCATATTTATAAAACTTTAAGTTTCTTTTATAATCTATCAAAGCCTTAGCTTTATCAAAATCTATACTGCTTATGACCCCTTTTTCGTTTACTCCTTTGGCTTTCCATTCCAATTCAATTCCTAAGTGATTGAAGGTATGCTCAACAAATTTTCTTACAGTATTTGTCTGTCCTGTTGCAAGCACAAAGTCCTCTGCTTTTTTAAACTGAAGTATTCTCCACATCCCTTCGCAATATTCAGGCGCATATCCCCAATCTCTTTTAGCATTAAGATTTCCTAATGAAAGATTATCCTGCAATCCTGCGGCTATTCTGCTTGCAGCTCTTGTAATTTTTCTTGTTACAAATGTTTCACCTCTTCGCGGAGATTCGTGATTAAAAAGTATTCCGTTTGATGCAAATATGTTGTATGCTTCCCTGTAATTTACAATTATCCAGTAACCATAAAGTTTTGCAACTCCATAAGGCGAGCGCGGATAGAAAGGTGTTTTTTCAGACTGCGGAACTTCCTGAACTTTTCCAAACAACTCACTTGTTGATGCCTGATAAAATTTTACTGCTCTTAATCCAACCTCTCTTATGGCATCAAGAAATCTTAAAGTGCCAAGCGCATCTACTTGTCCTGTATAATCAGGAACTTCAAACGAAACTTTAACATGGCTTTGTGCAGCAAGGTTATAAATTTCATCAGGCTGAATTTTTTCAAGCAGCCTGTTAAGATTACTCGTATCAACAAGATCGCCGTAATGAAGAAACATTTTCTTATTCAGGATTTCAGGATCGTTGTAAAGATGATCTATTCTTCCGGTATTAAAAGAACTGCTTCGTCTGATAATACCATGGACTTCATATCCTTTTTCAAGAAGTATTTCTGTCAGATAACTTCCGTCCTGTCCGGTTATTCCGGTTATTAATGCTTTTTTCATTTTAATTCTCAATCAATTTACAACAGAGTTTTATTTTTATATCTATTTATAGCATGTTTGAATGGATGCATGATTGTATGAATGCATGGTTGCATGAATGCATGGTTGCATGGATGCACGATTCATTTAATCTGATTTATATTTTTCAACAACTTCTCTTAATATATAGTCATTATTCCATTCTTTATTATCAATTTTAGAAATCATTGACTTATTAAATTGAATTAATTTATTTTCTAGTGAATAATGTTTTTTATCATACTGATCAAACCATTCACGTTCAATATCTCCAGATGAAAATAGTGCAAAAATCTGTGAGTAATTCTCTGACAGTGAAGCTAATGCAATATTTACAAAGTGAATGTTTTCTTTTAATGATCGTCTGCTATATCCTTCAGCAATATTTGATGAAACTGATAAAATCGAATCCTCAACCTGAGCTTTAATTTTAAATGAAATCTCTTTAACAGTTTTAACTTTATTCTTTACCAATACAAAAAGTTCAATTGCTTCCTGCCATACTTCAAGCTTGCGATATCCCCGATTGATATTTTTATTTCTATTAATTATTTCAGTATTCATTTATTATCACAAAATAATTTAACTATCAAACCCTGCATCCATACATTCATGCAACCATGCATTCATGCATTCATGCACTCATGCAATCATACAGTCATTCAATCACAAAAAATTTTAATTTATCAAACTTATTAAATTTCACCTCAATCCAATCTATACGCTATTTATATTTTTCAAGAAACCATTTATAAGTTAATTTAATTCCTTCGTTCAGTTCGGTTTTATATTTCCATCCGAGTGAGTTTAATCTTGTTACATCCATTAGTTTTCTTGGTGTTCCGTCCGGTTTTATTGTATCATACTCAATCTTACCTGTATAACCCACAATATCAGAAATAAGACTTGCTAAATCAGATATTGTTATATCCTTACCTGTTCCGATATTGAGGTGAGTAATTCCGTTTTCATAAAGATCCTTTGCATTTATCTTTTCCATCATAAAAACTATTGCATTCGCAAGGTCTTCCACAAACATTAATTCTCTTAAAGGTTTTCCTGTTCCCCATATCTGAACAGATTCTTTTCCGGCTGCTTTTGCTTCATGAAATTTTCTAATAAGTGCGGGAAGAACATGAGAGGTTTCAAGATTAAAGTTATCGTTAGGACCATAAAGATTTGTCGGCATTGCAGAAATAAAATTACAGCCATACTGACGATAATAATTTTCACATAATTTAATTCCTGCTATCTTTGCAATAGCATAAGGTTCATTTGTAAACTCAAGAGTATCAGTAAGTAAGTATTCTTCCTTCAACGGCTGAGGTGCAAGTTTCGGATAGATACAAGAGCTTCCAAGAAACACCAGCTTTTCAACATTATTTAAATAAGCAGAGTTAATAATATTTGCTTCGATCATAATGTTATCATAAATGAACTCAGCACGATAAGTATTATTTGCAAGTATTCCCCCGACTTTTGCAGCGGCAATAATTACAATTTCAGGTTTCTCTGCTTCAAAGAATTTTAAAACATCTGATTGATTTCTTAAATCTAATTCTGAAAAATTTTTAGTAATTAAATTTTTATATCCTGAGGTTTCTAACTCCCTGTAAATAGCAGAGCCAACCATTCCTGTATGTCCTGCGAGATAGATTTTTTTATTTTTTAAATCGCTTATCAAAACTACAAGCCATAATAAATTGAGAAATAAAATTCGTTTAATATTTTATCAACAAAACTTAAATCATCCTGCTGAAAAGAAGAATTTGTTCTTTGATACTGCAATTTAGCAAACAATTCGAGCGTGTATTCATACTTTATTTCTGCACCAAAGTATGAATAGTTTTTTCTTAAGCCGAATAAAAACGGCGGCTGAGGCTGAATATTATACTGCTGCTGCACATCTCCGTTTTCACCTTTACGAATATACTGCGCCCATACGGTTGCCTGCAGACCTCTTACAAACCTGTAATTAAGCGAGGCATAAATAAGGTCAGAGTTATGTCCCATCCAATGACCAAGTAAATATCCTGAGCTTTTATAATCAGTTGTTTGAATATAATGCCGGTAAACAAATGGATATATTTTTGTAAACTCGATTCTTGCAGTAAGATTTTCTATCGGTAAGTCAGTAATTGATCCGCCTAAAGTAAAGCCAAGCTGATTACGTTGTTTGTAAGAATCGAACAAACCGCTGATTGTTATTTCATCGATAAACAATGTTCCGTACAAATGAGTATTTGGCAAATGTCCTTTTGAACTTAATCCCAGGAACATTTGCGCATTTCCTCCTGCAGTGTTTAGCTGATGACTTAGCTGATGATCTGCTAAACGGAAAAACATTATCGGTATTAAATATAAAAACTCAAGCTTATTATCATAAACAATAGATTCACCAAGAGAAATATCCAATCCTTTTAACGGAGTAAGCATCAATGTATGTGAAGCGATAAACTTATCAATAAATGAAAAGCTTATTCCGCCAGCCAGATTATGAAATATTGTATTGGAATCCAAAACAGTTGATGATAGCCAGCCATGAATATAATTGAATCTCAGCCAATCAACAGGTTGAATATCCAATCTTATAAAACCAAACGAAGGAGCTTTTTGTGAAAGGACAAGCAAACCGCTTTCGCCATAACCCCATTCCATTAAATCTTTACCAACTGCAAATGATCCCCAATCCCATTCAGTTGCTACTACAGCATTTATTTTACTATACTCTATTTTATCCGGAGGAAAAATAGGACTAATAAAATCTGATTTTGCTTCCACTCCTGTTACCGGTGTAAACTGCTTTAACTTATCAATTGTCTTTCCGGTTTCTATATTATCTCTGAAATCAAAACTGAAACCAATGTATTTATCAATGTAGCCGTAAGTATAAATACCATTCCAGGTATGAGTTAGTTTTTCATTATCGCGGGAACCAATTTGTAAACCCAGGATAGGGCTTACATTTAACTTGAAGAATTTATTGTTAAAACTGAATAATCTTAATCTTTCAGATTTATCTTTTCCGAAAAACGAAATTCCGGAAGAATCATTTTTTATATTATTCAACAACTCAAATTCAAAGCGAAAATCTTTGCTGTAAAACTCAAGCTCATCTTTCTCAAGTGATGTCAACTGATCTGATTTTTGATTTGCTTCGATTAACTTCTGTGCAATATATTTTCTGCTTACTGGTCTTATCTGATCATTAAACTCAACTACAGACTTTTGACTGAGTCTTGCAAGAAATGAATAAATATCTCTGTGTAACGGCTCATATACA
>JAVEUY010000288.1:0-4257 GCA_034005315.1 Ignavibacteriaceae bacterium
GATGGAATGTTTCGGATTCGACTTTCCTGGGTAGGTTTTGGGCGAGCAATCATTAGAGTTATATAAAAAATTATTATGAAAAATATAGCTCCATATATTATAGCAGAACCAAATATTATAATGGATAAACCCATTGTTAGCTGGCAAGGATTACTTTAGAGTTAATTCCTGAAAGAATTTCGAATCAGGAAAATTTTTATTTAATTTCTTTCATCAGGAATAAAATCTTTTTGGGATTGGATAAAAAATAATCAGAGGTAATTCAGGCTATCTTTATTAAATACGATTTACTAATTATTCCGGAGTATTAAATTATGATTTCATATAAAGGTGGAAATGGCACATCACAAGAAGAAGCTATTTTAATTGATGGTGCTAAAGATGAAATAGAAGGTGTTAATGCTGAATATGACTGGCTTGAAGAAAAATTCGGCAGACAAAATAAAAAGTGGGAAATGATTGATCAGTTACTGATAGATGAAGAAGATAGACAGTATGATTTATTAAAAATCAGATTGCGAAACGGTGATATTAAAGAGTTTTGGTTTGATATCACTGAATTCTTTGGAGAATAAGGAAAAATCAAAATAATTATAATCGTATTTGTGTACTGAGTTTCTTATACTCAGAATAAATTACTAATCATTTTTCCCCATTTCGATTTATCCGGTTGGCAAAATCATAACAATATGCGATCATAATCGAAAAATCTTATAAGAATTTGCGATCGTAATCGAAAAATCTTATGTTTGTTGTGAAAATCAGTCAAATAAAATGATAAAAAGAGAGATACAAGATTCAATAGAATCAAGATTATTTAAGGGAAAACTCATTGTAATTTACGGTGCTCGCCAAGTTGGTAAAACAACCCTTATAAAAGAGATTGGAAAAAAATTTTCTGATCAGGGAATTTATCTTAACTGCGATGAGCCTGATATAAGAGAATTGTTAACTGATGCAACTTCAACAAAACTTAAAAATATTGTTGGTAAAAAAACACTTGTGTTAATTGATGAAGCACAAAGAGTTAAAAATATTGGAGTCACTTTAAAGCTTTTTGTTGATGAACTGAAGAATGTTCAAGTAATTGCAACAGGCTCATCTTCATTTGAATTATCAAACGAAATCAACGAACCATTAACTGGAAGAAAATTTGAATATACACTCTATCCATTTTCAATGCGAGAGTTGGGTAGTGAATTCGGCTGGCTTGAGACTAATAGACTTTTGGAAGAGCGAATATTATACGGTATGTATCCTGATGTTGTTCTTAATCCTAATGATAAAAAAGATTTGTTGAAAGATCTTACAAAGAGCTATCTGTTTAAAGATGTATTAAGTTATCAGGGTATTCGTAAACCCGAAGTATTAGATAAGCTTCTTATTGCTTTGGCTGCACAAATTGGAAGTGAAGTTTCGTATAATGAACTTGCAGGAACGGTTGGTATTGATAAGGACACAGTTACTAAATATCTTGATATTTTAGAGAAGGCTTTTGTTATTTTTAGACTTCACCCGTTTAGTCGGAATATCAGGACAGAAATAACTAAACTGCGAAAAGTTTATTTTTACGATACCGGAATTCGGAATGCATTGATATCGAATTTTAATACTCTTGCTTCAAGAAATGATAAAGGAGCATTGTGGGAAAATTTTCTTATATCCGAAAAACTTAAAATGAATTCTTATTTAAACATTGATGCTAAAGCTTTTTTCTGGAGAACTTCACAACAGCAAGAGATTGATTACATCGAAGAAAAAGAAAATAGTTTGTACGTTTACGAGTTTTCTTATAAGACAAACAAAAAAAAGAAAATCCCTTTAACTTTTTTAAATGCCTATCCTACAAAACATTCTGAAATTACCACTAATGACAATTATAGGGAATTCTTAAGCATCAAGTAAATGTAATAGATTGAAAATATTATGATTTAATCTCAAGATATTTTAGAAAACTAACCTATTCGTTGTGAACCAAATTTCTGACTATTAGTAAATCAATTTAAAGATTTTATCCCTGCTTTATTTTAGAATTAGAGATCGCAAAATCTTATAAGAATTTGCGATCGTAATCGAAAAATCTTATTAATTTTGAAGAACACTAAGAATCCTTCCAGGTTCATTAAATTAAGAATTTTAATTCTCCAGCCAATCCAATATCACTTTTCCTGAGTTACCTGATTTCATTATTGCAAATCCTTCAAGATAATCATCAACCTTGTAACGGTGAGTTATTATCGGCTGAACCGGTAAACCGCTTTGAACCATTGCCTGCATCTTGAACCAGGTTTCAAACATCATTCTTCCATAAATGCCGCGTAATGTTAATCCGTTAAAAATCACTTTGCTGAAATTAATTGCTGAATGTTCAGGAAGAAGTCCGAGTAAAGCAATTTTTCCACCATGATACATTACGTCTATCATATCATTAAGCGCTCGAATGTTTCCGCTCATTTCTAATCCAACATCAAAGCCACCGACCATACCAAGTTCTTTAACTACGTCAGGTAATTTTTCTTTTGTTATATCAACGGCTCTTGTTACTCCCATTTTTTTTGCAAGTTCTAAACGGTAAGGATTCATATCAGTTATAACAACATTTCTTGCGCCCGCATGTTTTGCAATTGTAGCAGCCATAATACCGATTGGTCCGGCACCTGTTACTAAAACATCTTCGCCAAGAACATTAAACGATAATGCTGTATGGACTGCATTTCCGAGCGGATCAAAAATCGAAAAAAGCTCTTTTGGAATTTTTGGATCGCAATGCCAGATGTTTGAAACAGGAATAACGAGATACTCAGCAAAACAGCCCGGACGATTTACACCTACTCCTTTTGTATTCGGACAAAGATGACCTCTTCCTTCACGGCAGTTTCTGCAGGTTCCGCAAACAATATGACCTTCACCGCTTACAAGTTCACCAACTTTTAAATCGTGGACGTTGCTACCGAATGCTTCAACAGTTCCAACATATTCATGCCCAACGTGCATTGGAACAGGAATAGTTTTTTGCGCCCATTCATCCCAGTTGTAGATGTGAATGTCAGTCCCGCAGATAGAAGTTTTATGAATTTTTATTAATACATCGTTTGGTCCGTAATCAGGAACAGGAACTTCATCCATCCAGATTCCTGGTTTTGCATATTTTTTAACTAATGCTTTCATTTTTTTCATGGTAAGATCCTTAGAGATATGGATTTTAATAATGGTTAAACTATTTAAAAATGTCTAACCAAAATTAGAGATTAGGCAAGAAATCGACAAAGAAAAAAACTAAAAATTATATAAACTAGAGTAAATCAGATAATTGAAAATAAAGCAAATTCTCTGTTTAACATCGATCCTTTAATATTTCTTTGCTGGTTAATTTGTTTTTCTATAAAGTCTGAGTTCAAATCATTTACAAAAGCTACACTTTTTAACCATTCTATTTCATCTTCTGTAATAAGATTGTTAAGACAAGCTAAACTAATTGCATCCTTAAGAAAAGAAGTTGCAATACTTTGATCCGAAAAAACAACCGGGTCAGAATCAATATATTTATTTGTAAGTAGGTTTTTGATTGTTTCTTCAAAGAAATCGGAGGCAAATCCTAATTTTTCGGAAATAGCTTTTAATATTTCCTTTTCTTTTGAACTTAACTCCTTATCAAGTCTGGCTGTTATTAATAAGCCCTTGAGGTAATTGCTTCGATCTATTAAAGGTATGTTCATTTCATCCTATGAATTTAGTTATAGATAGTAGAAATAATCATTAGAACCTCTCAATTATTATGCCTTTAGATTTTCTATAGCTAAAATATCATTTTTTATATGAAATGCTATGCAAAATTAAATCACATTGATGAGTCACACAGCAGTCTTATCTCATACTTGTTTGAAAATATAATGCATTTCTATTTATAAGACATATTCTAAAGATTTTTAAGTTTATTTTCGATAATATAAATCCTCTTATTGACTTGTATGTACTATGAGCAGGTAAATATGTTTTCTATAAACTACTGATAAATATGAAAATTTTTCCGTTTTCTCTGGCATAAAAGTCTTTCTGTAAAATGTATTTATAACCAATACTTAAAATTTTAAGTACACTTTAATATCAGTTTCAAATAAAAAGATTAGTTATAAATGGAAATAGTTGAATACTGCCAAATATAAAAAACATAAACTGATATAATCCGATTTAAAACCATTCTTAAACTATTAGGGACATATCTAAAATAAAATAGTAGTATTTTTAAAACATCAGATA
>JAVEUY010000289.1:0-4241 GCA_034005315.1 Ignavibacteriaceae bacterium
AATAAAAGAAGAAGGTTTAGTAACATTAAAAGTTTATGATATTCTAGGAAAAGAAGTAGCAGAGCTTGTTAACGAAAACAAACCCGCAGGAGTTTATGAAGTAAGTTTTAATGCTTCCAATTTACCAAGCGGAATGTACATTTATAAACTACAATCAGGAAGTTTTACGGATGTTAAGAAGATGCTGCTGACAAAGTAAGCTGATTATTTTCTCATTAAACCTTCGAGGTTTTTAAAAACCTCGAAGGTTTTCTTATGAATAACAAATAAAATCTTTGCGTATAAAATTCTGACTTCTGTCTCCTGACTCCTTGTTATTATCCACATACCTGCGTGCCATTCTTTTATTCTAAACTGCCTTATAAAGCGCTCCGGAGATTGAATCTGATTCAGCACCCGTTACTGATGATAAACAATTTATTAAGTTGTAGTTATACAACACACCAAGAAATGCAAAGATTAACGCCTCTTTAAAATTTATAGTTTGCTCATCAGGTAAAATATATTTGCATTGAGCAGCATTGATTTGCATTCTTTCAATCAGGAATTTATTAAACGCTCCGCCGCCGGTAACTAAAACTTTTCCCTGTCTGATTTCTTTTCCAATCTGAACGGCAATATGTTCACAATAAGTGCTTAGTATATCCTCAGCACTTAAATTGAACGAATCAATTAACGGAAAAAAATCTTTCTCTACATCTTCCCTTCCGAGAGATTTAGGTCCCGCTTTTGAATAGTATGAAAGAGAGTTAAGAGCTTCAAGCAAAGATTTATTTACTTTACCGCTTCTTGCTGTCTCACCGTCCTTATCAAACTCTTTTCCTCTTTGCTTTATATAATAATTCAGTATAAAATTTACGGGACAAATATCATAAGCAATGCGTTTATCATTTTCTTCATAAGAAATATTTGAGAAGCCGCCAAGATTTAAGCAATAATCATATTCTGAGAAAAGATATCTATCTCCGATCGGAACTAAAGGAGCGCCATTACCTTTTAGTGCAACATCAGTTGAGCGAAAATCGCAGATTGTATCAACGCCTGTTTCAGCAGCTATGCAAGCTCCTTTTCCTATTTGTGTGGTAAAACCAGATTCCGGCTGATGAAAAATAGTTTGTCCGTGCGATGAAATTAATTCCGGATTAATTGAATGTTTATCAATAAATCCTTTTATCTTTTTGCCCAATAATTTTCCATAATCAAAATGAAGTTTTGAAAACGATAAAGCGTCCATCAAATGAGCATTTGCTAACTTATCTTTTATGATGTCGTCATATTCTATCGTTTCAGCAAGATGGATTTTATAATTCCATTTATTTTCAGTCAAAATAAAATTCACAAAACAGATATCAAGTCCGTCTAATGATGTGCCGGACATTGTTCCGACTACATTAATATCAATCTTATCTGCAGCTTTATTCATCAACCTGCTCAGGATTCAAATGAAGTTCCCATTCATCAACGTGTGTCAGAGTTAAAACACC
This sequence comes from Ignavibacteriaceae bacterium, assembly GCA_034005315.1. Classification (GTDB taxonomy): domain Bacteria; phylum Bacteroidota; class Ignavibacteria; order Ignavibacteriales; family Ignavibacteriaceae; genus IGN3. The sequence continues at coordinate 1,485 of JAVEUY010000289.1, forward strand.
ATTCTTTACAAACGGGTCATCTTTGAATAAACTCCTTAGTGAACTTTCATTATTACCGTTAGCAATAACAATAACTTTTGATTCATCTTTCAAAGGACCGCACATTGTTACTTTGTGCTGAAGAAAAAGTTTATCAGAAAAACGTGAATGATTTTCCCAGTTCTGCTGATCATGAAAATTTTTATCCGATTGATAATTCGGACCGTGCTCAAATGTTAATAAAAATGTTTTCATTAATTATATCCTTTGATCAGTTTAGTTTTACAACTTTTCCAACTTCTTTTAAGAAGTCAGTGCGTAATATTATCTCTCTTATCTTTTCAATATCTTTATAAATAATTCTATCAGTTAAAGCCGGTGAAACTTTTTTTCTGACAATTTTATAAACAGCATCAGTCCCTTTTCCACACTTTAACGGTTTGAGAAATTCCAATCCCTGACAAGTTGTTAATATTTCAATTGCTAAAACTGATTGAACATTTTTTAAAATCTGATAACATTTTCTTGCAGAGATTGATCCCATTGAATTATGATCTTCCTGATTAGCTGAAGTCGGAATTGAATCCACACTTGCAGGATGAGCAAGAACTTTATTTTCAGATACAAGTGAAGCAGCAGTGTATTGTGCAATCATTAAACCGGAATTAAGTCCGCCATTCTTTGCAAGAAATCTTGGCAGTCTGCTTAATGAACCATTTAGCATTCTTTCAGTTCTTCGTTCAGATACGTTTGCATATTCAGATAGTGCAATTGCCATAAAATCCAAAGCAAGTGCCATCGGCTGCCCGTGAAAATTTCCGCCTTCAAGATGAGCTTCATCATCTGGAAAAATCAACGGATTATCATTCACTGAATTAAGTTCAATCTCAACCCGTGAACAGACATAATCAATTGAGTCTCTTGAAGCACCGTGTATTTGAGGAATACAGCGGATTGAATATGAATCCTGAACACGCGAATCATTATATCGGTGAGACTCACGAATTTCACTTCCCTGAATCATAGCAAGAATATTTTTTGCAACTGAAATCTGTCCGGGAAATGGTCTAAGCTTGTGTAAGCGTAAATCAAATGCTTTATCTGTTCCGCGTAAAGTTTCGTGTGAAAGTGAACCGGCAATATCAGCAATCATCTTTAATTTTCTTGCTTCAATACAAATGTATGATGCAAATGCTGTCATCATCTGAGTGCCGTTAATTAAAGCCAGACCTTCTTTTGCACCAAGCTTAACAGGTTTTAATCCAAATCTTTTAAGAGCAGAAGATGATGTTACTATTTTTGTTTTATGCTGATCATCTTTCATCACATCTTTATAAATCTGCACTTCACCTTTTCCAATCATTGCAAGAACAAGATGAGATAACGGTGCAAGATCGCCGCTTGATCCAACAGAACCCTGAGAAGGAATAACCGGAATGATATTATTATTAATCATTTCAATTAAAAGTTCGAGTGTTTCTAATCGTATTCCTGAATGACCGCTTGCAAGTGCATTAACACGAAGCAGCATCATTATCTTAACAATAAACGGCGGAAGCGGATCACCAACACCGGTTGAGTGTGAAACGATTAAATTTTCCTGAAGCTTTTCAATATCTTTTTTAGAAATCTTAACATTTGCAAATTCACCAAAGCCTGTAGTTACTCCATAAATTATTTCCCCCTTATTAACCCATTTATCAATGAGCTTGCGGGCTTTAATAACTTTTTTCTTTGAATCATTTGAAAGTGTTACAACAGGATTTTCATTTAAGAAAAATTCTATCTTATCAAGTGTTAATGATTTGCCGTCAACAATAAGTTTTTTATGTGCCATAAATAATCTTCTTTAATTTATCTGCGTTTTGTTTACTTGTTTTATAATAAATTTTAATTCCATTTTCATCATAATCTGTTTTTAGGACTTCAGCTAACTGGTGTATTTGAGATACTTTTTTGGACTCGTTCAAACCAAGCACAACTTTTTCATTTACAAAAGTGTTTTCAACAATTTCATTCAGTTTTGATTTTAACAACGATATATTTATTCCGCGTTTTGCGGAAATCATAATACTGTTTTTATGTCCGTTACGGATATAATCAATTTTGGTTTTATCTTTTATCAGATCTATTTTATTAAATATTTTCATCACTACCTTATCCTTGCTTCCAAATTCTTTTAATGTTTCTTCAACAACTCTCAGATGGTCCTCATAGAATGGATGAGAGGCATCTATTATATGAAAAATAATATCTGCTTCACGAACTTCACTTAAAGTGCTTTTAAATGATGCAACAAGCTGAGGCGGAAGTTTCCTGATAAATCCGACTGTATCAGTAATGATTATTTTTTCTGTTTCGTGAACATCAAGGTTTCGTGTTGTAGAATCAAGTGTTGCAAATAATTTATCCTCTGCAAACACATCTGCTCTGGTCAACAGATTAAACAATGTTGATTTGCCTGCGTTTGTATAGCCGGCTAAAGCAATTCTTGTTGTATGTTTTCTGCCTGCATTTTGTGTTGAGCGATGAGATTCAATTTGCAAAAGTTTTTCTTTCAGATGAGCAATACGGGTTCTGATAATTCTTCTGTCAGTTTCAATCTGTGTTTCACCGGGACCTTTAGTTCCGATTCCGCCATATTGTTTTGACAAATGGGTCCAGGCTCTTGTTAATCGCGGCAGCATATATTGAAGCTGAGCAAGTTCAACCTGAGTTTTTGCTTCTTTTGTCTTTGCCCTTGATGCAAAAATATCAAGTATCAATCCGCTCCTGTCA
>JAVEUY010000290.1:0-4231 GCA_034005315.1 Ignavibacteriaceae bacterium
TCTCCAATTATCATAATTAAATTCTGTTCGCATATACTGTGCAGTACCTTCAGCAAACCACGCCGGAACATTTACTGTTGCCAAAGGATATGATACAATAAAATTTGGAAAGCCATAAAGAATATCCGGTCGTCTTTTATCTTCGTAAGATAAAATCTGTAAAAAAACAGCCGGAATGCTTCTTGTAGTTTTCATAGCTGATTGTATCTGAACCATGTGAGTAAATTCATGCGAGATAACATTTCTCAGCCAGTTATGAGTTCCGCGTAAATCAAAATCAAGCGCACTTGTCCATATTTCAATTTTGTTATCAAAAAAATAAGTAGCACCGTTTGAATAATCATCAATATCTTTAATAATATAATGAACTCTATCAGGTTGATATCCGTACAATGCACAAATAGGTTCCCATACTTCATCAGCAATTTTAAGTACTACCTGTGCAGTTCGTTCAGCACCATCATGAAAGTGAACATCTACATTTTTACCTTTAATTGTGTACCAATCAAGTTCAGGATGGAACTCGGTAAATTGTGCGAATAGATTTATGCTTAGTATAAAAATTGCAATTGGGAATATGAATTTCATATAGATATTAACAGTTGGAAAAAGAAATTACTTAACTACAGCTATTTTAATTACAACAGATTCTGTTTTACCGCTTGAGCCTGCGGCTTCAATCCTGGCAAGATAAACTCCGCTTTGAACATTATTTACTTTCCAAATAGTTTCATTATCCATTCCGCCTGATGCATTATCATTTAACTCAGCTACAAAATCACCGGCAAGATCAAATATTTTAATATTTATTTTGGAATCCTCATTAACATAATATCTGATTGCAGTTTGACCGTCATAAACAGGGTTAGGATAATTATATGCTTTATGTACAGGAAAGAATTCATTAATAACATTACCAGAAAGCGCACCAGCTATAAAAGATGAATTCATCTGATCAGCAAACTCATCAGCCCAATCTATTTTTCCTTCAGTAGCTGAAACTGACCATCCTTTAAATGAATTTGAATAATCCACTCCTGCAATATTTATTTTATTATCTGCTAAAAATATAATTGGAGTAGTAATCAATTCCCTTCCGAATGAAATCGGAAAACCATTAACAACTTTTCCTGTTCCGCCGTCTATCGCATACAGATTACCTGAATCTGTATAAAAGAATATTTCCGATTTATTATCTCCTTCAATATCTGCAGACATTGCAACACCTTCAAACACTTCTGATTCTCTTGATATAAAAGGAAAGTTATCTGACAAAGCTCCGTTTAATGAGTAGGCATACAATTTATCATTATCTGGTGTTATTAAATAAGTGTTGCCGTCATTTTTAATATCAGATAGGGAAAAATTTATTGCAGATTCCAAAGAAGGCAGAGAAAATTTATTATGTATCTGATTATCAAGGAATACATTAGCAAAATATTCATTGTTTTTTCCGGAACTTACGATTGTTAAATCATTGCCCTTATTATCTCTGGCAATTGCAAGTCTGAATATTACTTCATCAGTAAACTTGATTAAATTTTCATCTGCATAAACAAAATCATAATTTGAATTAGTTTCGTTTTTACTACCGATAGCAAATATTTTAAAATCAACAGATGCTAATTGTTTAATCACAGCGCCATCTTCAATTATTTGTTCAGTTACATTAGCATTCCCATTAAGCAGATCAGTAAGATTAAATATCAGAACTTTCCCATCATTAGTTCCAGCCAATACCTGGTATGATTCGGTAATTGTTTTTCTTACAACAGGAAGTGTATTAATATAATATGCAGCATCAACTGAATTTAAATTGAATTGGTTTCCATCAAAGCTGACAATATTAATTTTTGAAGGAGATTGCTGAGTAAAATCGTCATGGATGATACCAACCAAATAACTAATGTTTCCAATATTGAATGATGCAGGTTTAAAATCGGAAAATCTATCTTGTGTATATACAACAGAATCTTCATTAAAAATTCTTAATTGAGGCTCAGAATTAAGTGCAAAAAGTTTATTGCCAATTCCAAAACCTGTTACACTTTTTATATAGTAATGAGCTGATATATCTAAAGAAAACAAAGGCTTAATTATAGAGTCGCCGTACTCTACATTAAATGACATTCTGTTTGAAATATCACTAAAATTTTTAATAGTAATTAAACTGTTTGCACCTGAGTTGGTTTTTGTATCAGGACGTGTATCCTTTGAAAATATATTTTTATAAAGTGATGATTCATTTCCTCGGAACCAAAAATCATCCTGAGTTCCTTCACCAATAACCTGATCGCCGAAAATTGTTATAAACTTTTCACCAATATCCTGCACTCCGTCAGCTTCTTCAACATCAACACCGCGTCTGTGTTTATCTGTATTTATTTTATTCTCAGCTAACTTTTCATTGATAACATTTTCATCTATATGCCAGATTATTATTCCATCACCCGGCAAAGCCCAGTCAAATTCATCTACATCCAGCACAACTCCGGATAAAGAATCAGTATCATAGCTGTAAAAGCCTGTTGTGTCCTTAATAAATTTTCTGTTTATAATATTACCATTTGATTTATAAACTAAGTTTGCACCATCTTTATAAGCATCTCTTTGCCTGTTTTCTATTAAAAAATATTCAGTTGAGTTAAGAGGCACTTTAAGAATTACAGTATCAGAAACTGAAGAGGCAAGTTTAGAAGTTAATGTAATAAAATGATCTCCCGGATTTATTTCTTCTGCAGTTGCCCAGCCTAAATAAATTTTTTCCCATGCAGATGGTTCAGGAGGAAAACATCCGTTATAAGCAAAAATTGCCTGACCATCCATCAATCCTGATCTGCCTATAGCACTATATCCTGTTTCGGTATCAAAAAGATCGGGTAACCCCAGATGACTTGCAACACTTGCAGCAAGTAATCCATTAATGGTTATCTCAAATAAAAATTTTCCGGTTATAGTTTCAAGTTCTCTGCTTTCTGTCTCAGGAATAATCATACTATTTGTTATAGCAAACGATCCGTTTGAAACCGGGAAACCTGCAAAATTATCTCCGAAAATATTTTTTAAAGTATTCTCACTCAAATAAACTGAAGGCAGATCTCTTTCGTTGCCAAGACTGCCCGGTAATGAAATATCTCTTCCAACTCCCGCATGAAATATTAAAATCAAATCAAAGTCTGAAAAACCAAATGAAGGATATATCTGATCAGCTATATTCCAGACTTCCTGAGCAAAACTTCCGATTGTTGTTAAGTCACCTGAACCTGGCGGAGGAGCATAATTACGCATTGTTTTTGAAACTGAAAAAGTATCAGGCAGGATAGTAAAACTGACGTGAACTTTTCCGTTTGAAACTTTTTGGAAGTAGTTTTTTACAAAAGTTAAATGAGATTCAAAATAATCTTTATCGTGCGGTAACGGATCAAGAATATCAGAGCTGTAATTCTGAGTATATATAGATCCAAATTTACCGTTACCAAATGTGGCTCCATCTTTATCTTCTAAAAAATTTACCATTACTGCCAATATTTTAACAGTATCAACAGCATTTACATTTTTCTTTTGGACAGGATATGGATTAAGACTTCCAATAAAACTTTGGGCAGATACACCGCCCAAAGTAAAGACTGAAATTATCAGAGTAAGAATTTTTTTTAGCATAGGATTTTAAATTCCCCTAGGTAAACCTCTTGTTGATTCAGGAATAGCACCCCATCCGATTAAAACTGTAAATCTTAAAGTATCTGACAATGGATGATTTTCACCATTCTTAAATACAGAAGTTGTTATATAACTGAAATCAAATCCATAAATATCATACCTTATTCCGGCACCAAATGTTAAAAATTTTCTGTTGCCGTATGATGGATCTTCATAGAAAAATCCTGTACGAAGAGCAAATTTAAAATCATTTGGAGGACCATACCAGTATTCAAGACCCATTGATGTTACAATATCTCTCAATTCTTCACTAAACGAATCATCAGCCCAGGAAGTAAAAATTGCTTTATAAAATTCATCTGAACCAGTACTATCGCGGCTTACTAATAATTTACTGAAATCCAAAGTATAGATAAGATTGTTAAACTCATCATCAATTACTTTGTAAGCAAAACCTAATCTGAAGTTAGTCGGAATCGGATCAGCCTGTGCTTTATCAATATAATAAATCTTTGGACCAAGGTTGCTCAGATTCAAACCAATACTCAGTTTACCTCCGATATCTTCATCT
>JAVEUY010000291.1:0-4207 GCA_034005315.1 Ignavibacteriaceae bacterium
GGCTTGCCGTTAAGATATGATTTTATTTCGTGTATTATTCCGTTTCGTTTTACTTCATCAGCAGCATTTGCATTAAAGAATTTTGCTTCAGCACCGGCTGATTCGATCTCTTTAATAATTCTTTCAACATTATGCATAGTTGCCTGTCTATCGAGATGAACGCCAAGGATATTAAATCCATCTTTAGCTAATTTAATTGCTGTTGCCTCCCCAAAACCGGAAGAAGCACCAAGTATTAAAGCATAAAGTTCCTGTTTATCAGTTTTTTTCATCTAATCATTCTTCCTATGAGTTTTATATTTTATTGAGGGCAATAATACAAAATCGGAAATAGCTAAACAACAATCACTATTTCCGAAATTCTACTTAGATTTTAAAATCACAGCATCATCACCAAGTAACAAAGTTAATGACTTAATTAATTCCGGTGTAATTTTTACTCTGCTTTCTGTTAATGAAAAAAGTTTCCCTTTATCAATTCCGTTTTCAGTAAGATTGATAAAGATCGGAATGTTTCCTTCTGATTTTTCAAATATGCTTTTTAACTGTTTTAATTTTTCTGCAGCAACTTTTTGTTTGCTGATAAGAAGACTAATGCTTCCGGTAAGTTCATTTGCAACATTCTTCATCGGAATAACTTTGTTAACCTGCATTTTTACAGCATCACCACTGCTTTCCAGACTTCCGACAACAAATACCGGCTCTTCATCTTGTACAAATTTTCCAAACTCATCATAAGCTTTTGAAAACATTAAACATTCACAGCTCCCGGTAAGATCATCAAGTTTAAAGAAAGCCATCATCTTTCCGGCTTTATCAAATTTTGTTTTCAATTCAGTTATAACACCACAGGCACGAACATCTCCTTTTTCTTCTATTCCTTCAGTTTCACCAAGATGTATAGTAGCAAAAGAATTAAACTCTAATTCATATTTTCTTAACGGATGATCAGTTAAATAAAAACCTATTACCTTTCTTTCGTGTGCAAGATATTCTTTTTCACTCCATTCTTTAACATCGGGCAGTTTTGGTTCTTTTAATAATGCTTCTTCTGTTCCCCCGAACAATGAATCACTTGAGAGCATTTTAGAGTTTTGTAACTTATGCGCAAAAGTTAATGCAGGTTCAATGGTTTCAAAAAGCTGTGAACGATTTTTAGTTATATTATGAAATGCTCCGGAAAGTACAAGTCCTTCCAAAGCTCTTTTAGTAACTATCCGGTTATCAGTATTAGCACAGAAATCAAAAATGGAATTAAAATCCCTGCCAAGTTTATTTTTTGCATTTATAATTTCTTTTACTGCCGGAACTCCAACATTCTTTATTGCAGACATACCAAATTTTATTTTACCTTTTTCAGCCTCAAAGAATAAAGAAGGATTGTTTATATCCGGTGGTAATACTTCTATCTTTTGTTTACGGCAGTCATCAAGGAACTTTGTTATCTTATCTGTGTTTTCAAATTCATTTTTTAAGTTAGCTGCAAGAAACTCCGCCGGATAATATGCTTTAAGATAAGCTGTTTGAAATGCAATTAAACTGTATGCAACTGCATGACTTTTATTAAATCCGTAATTAGCAAATTTGAAAATTGTTTCGAATATATCTAAAGCAATTTTTTTACTAACACCATTTTTTACAGCACCTTCAGTAAACACAACTTTCTGTTCTTCCATTACCTTAAGATCTTTTTTACCCATTGCTCTGCGTAAAAGATCTGCATCGGCTAAACTCATTCCACCGACTTTATTTGCTATCTGAATAACCTGTTCCTGATAAACAATAACTCCGTAAGTTTCTTTTAGTATTGGTTCAAGTATCGGATGTGAATACTTAACTACTTTTCTGCCAAGTTTTCTATCAATAAAATCATCAATATTTTCCATTGGTCCAGGGCGATATAATGCATTCATCGCTGCCAGATCATTTAAACTTGAAGGACGAAGCTGTTTTAAATATTCGCGCATCGGTCCGGATTCAAACTGGAACACTCCGGTTGTTTGTCCTTTTGAGAAAAGCTGAAAAGTCTTTTCATCATTAAGCGGAATTTCGTCGATATCAATTTCCACATTGTGATTTTTTTTAATCATCTCAATTGTATCACGGATGATTGTAAGCGTGCGAAGTCCGAGAAAATCCATCTTAAGCAGACCTGCATTCTCAATATCCTTCATCGAAAATTGTGTTACGATATCCTGCTGCGAAACTGCATTTGCAAGCGGAACATATTTACTTACTTCATCAGGAGTGATTACAACACCGGCAGCATGCTTTGATGCATTACGATTCATCCCTTCAAGAACTCTTGCATACTTTAAAAGATTCTGAATATCAGTTTCAGTTGATTCTTTTACCCATTTAAGATCAGGAACTTCTGCAAGCGCCTGATCAATTGAATAAACTTTGCCGAACTTTGAAGGAATAAATTTTGTAATCTTGTTTACGGTGGGAATAGGAATTTTTAAAACACGTGCTACATCACGCAGAACTGCTTTTGAAGTTAACTTATTAAATGTAATTATCTGGCTTACGCAATCTGCACCATATTTTTCACGAACATAATCAATCACATCAGCACGTCTGTCATCAGCAAAATCAACATCAATATCAGGCATTGATCTTCTTGCAGGATTTAAAAACCTTTCAAACAGCAAATCATATTTTAACGGATCAACATTTGTAATTCCCATTGCATAAGCTACAATACTACCTGCAGCGCTTCCACGACCGGGACCGACAGGAATATTTTTTTGTTTGGCATTATTTATAAAATCAGCAACTACTAAAAAATAACCGGCAAAGCCCATTTTCTTTATTGTTTCAATTTCAAAGTTGAAACGATCTTCTATTTCTTTTGATATTGTTTTAAATTTTTTCTCAAGTCCTTCTCTCGCGAGTAATTCCATATACTCTTCAAGATTTTTTGCTTTGGATTCTTTTGGAATCGGAAAATCCGGAAAGTGATGTTTACCAAAATCAAGTTTCAGATCTATCTTCTCATCTATCTCAAGAGTATTTTCAATTGCTCCTTTGTATTTCTTAAAAAGCTTTTTCATCTGATCAGCAGATTTAAAATAAACCTGGTCGGTTCCGTATCTTAACTGGGTATAGTCTGCACCGTTTTTATCCGACAGAAGAAGTAAAATATTATGAGCAATTGCATGATCCTGTTCGATATAATGGCAGTCATTTGTTGCAACGAGTTTAATTCCCAGTTCTTTAGAAAGTTTCGGCATTGATTCGAGAATCGGTTTATCTATTTCCATTCCGTGATCCTGGATCTCAAGATAAAAATCATCACCGAATAAATCTTTAAATCTTTTTGCAACTGAGCGTGCTTTCTCATAATTATCATTTACAAGATGAGTTGATACAACTCCGTTTGCACAGGCAGATGTAAGCAGCAATCCTTCCTTATACTTTTCAAGCAGTTCCATATCAATACGTGGTTTATAATAAAAACCTTCTGTGTGTCCGAGAGTCGAGAGTCTTGAAAGATTATCATATCCCTGTTTGTTTTTTGCAAGTATAATCAGATGATTATAGTGTTTTGATTTTTTCTTTGAGTTTACATCATCAGCTTTACCGCGATCTAATCTGCTTCCATCAACAACGATGTAAGCTTCCATTCCGATGATTGGCTTAACTCCTGCTTTTTTTGCTTTGTTATAAAACTCTGCAACACCATATAATACTCCGTGATCGGTAATTGCAACGGATTTCATTCCGTGTTTTTGTGCAGCATTGATTAAACCATCAACAGTGCAGGCACCATCCTGTAAACTGTAATGTGTGTGATTATGGAGATGAATGAAGTCAGACATTGTATCCCTTAATTAAAATATGATTGATAAAATATTTAATTATACAATGTCATCCTGAGCCCGTCGAAGGATGAATAAAAATATTCACTCTTAGAGAATACCAGAATGACAAATAGCTTAAACAAATTTTGTAAGCACTGAATGAAGTTAATGAATTAGAAAATGAAAATCTAAAGAAGAAAAATTAATTTTTTATCTGTAGACTCTTGACAGAAAATTGAAAACAATACCACGCAAATTTTTATGATCGCTTATGATCTTAATTGCTGTCTTTACAAACCCAATTCCTTAGAGGAATTGGGTTTGTTTTATTAAACTTAAATAGAAATACTTTCTTTAATCCTGACCGAACAGGAGTTCTTACACCACAATATTTTAATTGA
>JAVEUY010000292.1:0-4202 GCA_034005315.1 Ignavibacteriaceae bacterium
AGAATAAAATATGATTTATGGTATATTGAAAACTGGTCGATGAAACTTGATATCCAGATAATCCTGATAACGATTTGGAAGGCAATAAAAGGGGATTCCAGCGCTGTTTAGTAAATAAAATCAGAGATATAATCAGGTGCAATTTCTTTACATTTGTAGCCGGATAAGTGTTATTATTACATCTTATAAGTATAAAACTGTAATTTATCCATAAATTATCATTGCATAGTTTTTGATTAAATTACATATAATCAGTATTAAATTTGGAATTATTAAATGACACTAAACTTTATGGAGATGATTTATGGTTTTGAGTGAAAGTTTTTTCAGATTATCTGCAATGGCGGGTGTTATTATTATCTTATTAGTAATACTCTTTGGTTATCTGTTTTTTGAACCTTACATAACGGAAGATACTGTAACAATCAAAGTTATTAATAAAGCTCAGTTTGGTAATGAAAGCGGGAAGTATTTTGTTTTTTCTGAGAATGAGGTCTTCAGCAATTCAAATAATTATTATCAAAACAAAGAAAATGCTGATGAATTAAATCAGCAAATCTACCCCGGCAGTACTTATAAAGTAAAAGTTGTAGGTGTTTACATTCCCTGGCTTCCAAGGTTTAGAAATATTACAGATATTTTAGAAATTAATGGAGCACCTGTAACCAGAATGCAGAACAAATAGGATATTATAAAACTTATAACAGAAGTGTTTTATTGATTTATCGTTTAATGTTTTTATTACTTTTTTTAGTCTGATTTACTTTTTTGGGACCGCAGTATTTTTTTATCATTTCATAAGCATCAAAGTAACCGAGTTCTCCGGCCTTCTTTAAATCTGTACAAGCATTATCATCATCATTTAACGATAGTAAAGAAATTCCGCGAAGATAAAAACCTTTTGCGGATGTAGAATCAATTTTTAAAATAGAATTGTAATTAACAATTGCTCCGGATAGATCCCCAGCCTTGCTTTGAATTTCTGCAAGAAGAAACATTGTATTTGTGTTAAGTGAATCGATTTCCAGTGACTTTTTATAATCTTCAATTGCTCCGCTAATATCATTTAATATCATTTTTTCATTTGCACGGTTATAATATGGAATGCCGTCTGTTGTATCAAGAACCAAAGCTTTTGAATAATTATCTATTGCAAGTTTACTGTTGCCCATCATAGCATAAATGTTACCGATGTTTACATAAACAGCAGGATTTCTTGAATCATATTTAACTGCTTTAAGATAATAATCCAGAGCAAGCTGATTATCGCCATTTAAATATTCAAGATAGCCTATATTAAAAAGCAGTTCTGCTGATGTTGGATTTAGTTTGTAAGATTTTCTGAAATTATTCTTTGCTTTCGAAAGCTCAGAGAGGTCTAAAAATATTCTGCCTTTTAAATAATAAGCCGAAAATGATTCTTCAAGTTTAAGTGAACTGTTCAGATCATTCATTGCAAGAGCTTTAAAATTAAGTTTATAATTTGCTTTTGCTCTTAATATATAAAACTCCGGAACATCGGGTTCAGTGCTGATTGCCTGATTGATAAGCGTTAGTGTAGTCTGATATCTGCCGCCATTATATGCATCAAGTGCGGCGATGTACTGAGGCAGATCAAGCCTAGCTGCGCATCCAATATGTAAAAAGGAAAACAATATGTATATTAAAATCGGTTTAAGTTTCATAAGTCAAACAAATCTCTTTACCTAATTTACAAGAATGAATATAATTTATTCAATTAATTGTTTTTATAATTATCAGTATTTTAAATCAAAAGAAAAGGAAGGATTATGGATTTATCTTTATTGTTAGCTGGCATACTTCAGCTAATTCTTTCATTAATCATTGGACTGGCATTTATTTATGCAGGATTCAGATTTTTTTACAATAGAATTAAAACTATTGATGAAATTTCTGAACTAAAAAAGAACAATATTGCAGTTGCTGTTCTTAACGGCTCAATAATTCTTTCACTTATAATAATGGTAAAAAATGCAATAGAACCGGCAATAACAACATTTACTTTAACCTTGCGGAATCCGGAATCAACATTAACTAAGTTTTTAGAAACTGCTGGCATTATGCTGATTCAGATAATTGTTGCAAGCACCATTGCCTTTATTACAATTTTTATTGCTTTAAGTCTTTACACTTATCTTACACGCGACCTTGATGAGATTGAGGAAATAAAGAATAATAATATTGCTGTTAGTATAGTGCTTGGTGTTGTTATTATTTCAATCTCATTGTTGATGCAGCAAGGTATTAAATCAATTCTGGATGCTCTTATACCTTTTCCCTCTGTTTCATTAAAAGATATCGGGCTATAACTACAGATGAAAAAAGGCTGCTTTGCGGGAATAGGCTGTTCAGGAATAATCATAATAATTCTCTTTGCTTTGGCTATTATTGATTTTATTTCTGACCTTGATATTAGTTTTGATGGCTTCACCGAATCAGATCAGGATTATTCTTTTAAAGTTGATTCTCTTGACAATCAAGCGGTTATAAAATCGGATTTTAATTTAAAATTTACTTCCTCTTCTCTTGGCAGAAAGAATTATAAAATATCTTTTCATCTGCTGGAAAAAGAGGTTAAAGCTGCGCTGGCATATTTAGATGAAGTTGCAAACTTAAGTGAAAGGGAGTTGAATATTAATCAGACTTATAAAAACGATCAGATTTATTATACCAAACTTATATGGCACGAAATCTATAAACGTATTTACTGGCAGGCTTTTGATAAGCTGGATAATATTGTAAAAGGTTTTAATGAAATATTTTCAAAAGAAAAATTGAGTGACCGTGATAAAGTTTATTTTATTATTTCATTTGTTCAGAATATTGAATATAAAAGACCGGGTGGTAAATTAGATATTTTACCGCCATTAGGTACGCTGGCAGCAAAATTTGGTGATTGTGATACTAAAGCTCTTTTACTTTATATTCTGTTGGAAAAAGCAGGAGTTGATTGTGTGATGTTTTGGAGCTTTCAATATAAACATGCAATGCTCGGTGCTGCTTTAAATTCAGGCGGAAAGTATAAATCACATAAAGGGAAAAAATATTTTTTTATTGAAACTACTTATCCGGGCTGGAATATTGGTGATATTGATCCTGAAATGGATGACTTAAATTTATGGTATGTTGACGATCTGGATTCAGATAAAATGAAAATTGATTATAAGTATGATTCTTATGAAAACGATACTGATCAATTTGATAAGGATGGGGATTATAATAAAAATGAAACAGAGGATTCCGGCAAGCATGACAAAGCATCACCTTCGGATAATTGATAATATATTTATTCGCCTAATATTTTGAGATCTAAAAAATATTCAATTATTGTTTCGCCGTCTTTTAAAGGGTCTTCTTCAAATCCTGTTTCAAAGTTTTGATTAACTCTATTAGTTAACCTGTATGCGGCTTCACGAACATTTTCAGGGATGTTGTAATCCTCCTGAAGATTCTTAAGCATAGTTATAGCAGAAGGACCCCAGTCTATATCAGGATTTACCTGCAGCCAAAAGTCAATTGCGATTCTGCAGCCTCTTCTGGCACAAACCCGGGCTTGCCCGATATTGCCTTCCTCAATTGCGCGCACTCCGGCTCTTATTGAAGACATTGATAATGTGTAAGCAATATCTCTTAATTTTGGCATAAGTTAATCAAAAAAAGTTTTTCTATCAGGATTAAGTAAATGGAGTTTTATTTCGTTCAAATGTTTTTCATTTGTACGATTCAAAGATAATGAAGGAAGACTATTGAAATCAAAAAAATTTACATCAATGGTTTCATCACTTGTTTTAGCTTCTCCATCAACAATTTACATAAAAACACTATTTTAAAAGCGTGAAACAACTCTAATTGCCTTCCGATTCTGTTAGCGTCAAAAACGCCGATTACTTTAACCGGTTTAATATTATATCCGCTTTCTTCTTTGCATTCACGGACTGCAACTTCGGAAGGAATATCGCCGACATCAGCCCATCCGCCCGGCATTGCCCAACAATTATCTGTTACTTCCTGTACTAATAATATCTTTCCATCCTTTATAACTGCAGCACGAACATCTATCTTCGGTGTTGCATAACCGGGGTGCTCCATTAGCACTTTCTGAACAGATTCTTTTTCAAGGGTTGTATAATGTTCAATTATTTCAGCCGTTATTTCAGTTAAACGTTGATATCTCTTTTTCT